>NZ_JASJFE010000141.1:0-11086 GCF_030067735.1 Microcystis sp. M53598_WE2
CTCTGGAAATCTCGTAATAAAGGCGGAATTTTTTGATTCTCGAAACTGTTAAAAAAGCTATTCCAATTGAGAGAAGCGACAGTTACCTGTGTCCGAGAAGTCGTCAGCAATGTTTCGAGGAGATGCAAACATTTTTGGGGATCAAGAGGGGTAAAACCCTGTTTAATTAGCCTTTTTTTCGCTTTTTCGCCTAAATTTTCGGCCATACCACCCTCTGCCCAGGGACCCCAATTAACGGTCAGGGCCGGCAGTCCTTGCGCTTGACGATAATGGGCTAGACTATCTAAAAAGGCATTAGCACTAGCATAATTACTCTGTCCAGAAGACCCTAACACCGAGGCCATCGAGGAAAAATTAATAAACCAGTCTAAATCCACTTCTTGACTGAGGAGATGCAAATTCCAAGCGCCGAGTATTTTGGGGGAAAAGACGCGCTCAAATTTCTCCCAAGTCTGTTTGGATAAGCTGGCATCCTCTAACACCCCGGCCGTGTGAATAATTCCTTTTAAGGGGGGTAACTGTTGCTCGATTATCTCAAAAGCCCGACGCATTTGGCCAAAGTCGCTAACATCGGCGGCAAAAACTTCTACATTGGTTCCCTCTTGTCGCCATTGGTCTATAATTGGTTGGGTTTCTGGAGTTATTCCCCGGCGACTTAGTAAGACGAGGGATTTTGCTCCTTTTTTCCTTAACCAATTAGCCACTTGCTGCCCTAAGGCCCCTAGACCACCAGTAATAAGATAGGTGGCATTTTCGGCAATTTCTCGGTTTTTTAGCGACGATTTCGGGATAAATCGCCCTAAACGAGCCACATAGCTCTGGCCTTGCCGCCAAACGATTTGATTTTCCTCCTCCGAACTTTGTAAAGATTGGAACACCTCTAGGGCTAAGATGTGGCTATCCTGAAATTTATCTCCATCTAGACACAGACAGCGCAATTCTGGGTGTTCTAGGGCAATAGTCCGTCCTAATCCCCAGAGGGAACTTTGGGCAAGGGCAATCACTGTGGGTTGAGAAGGAATGTATTGAGCCGATTGGGTGACAATATAGAGGCGAGGAGAGTAATTAACCTCTATTTTGCCTAGTTCTTGCACTATTTCCAGCAAAGTTCCACAAATTCGCTCCTGAGTGACGGCTAGGTTTTGATTATTTTCTAAAGCTTGGTCGTCATCGATTCCCCAGAGATAAATTAGACCTTGATAGGGTTTTTTGAGGAGATATTGCCAAGTCTGGCGATTGTTTTCGGTGATAAGTTGGCATCTATGCCCTTGTTGCACCAATTTTTCGGCTAATTGTTGCCCTACTCCCTTTTTGTCGGCAAAAATTAACCAATCTCCTGTTTCTGTCCAATCCATTCCCGTCAAGTCCGTGGCTTGCCAAGTAATTTCGTATAAACTATCCTTGAGGTCGTTGGTCTGGGAAAAGAGGGTTTCTGGCCGGGCCTGTTGAAAGGTTAATCCGTCAATTTGGCTAATTAATTGACCCGATTCGCTGAAAATAGTTAAATCAGCGATTAAGATGCCGTTTTGCAAATTGCTATGGCTGAAGCGACCATGACAGTATATAGAGGTGTCCTTAACTCCCGAAAAGGTCAATCGGTCAATATTAGTGGGAAGATAGGTGCTATTCCCTGCGGGAAATAGTGCCGACATAGCGTGAAAGCAACCATCAAGTAAGACAGGATGTAGCTGGTAATCCACCGCTTGCGAGAGTAGATGGGAAGAAAGTTGAATTTTTGCGACAATTTCGGACTGATTGCGGTAAAGTTCCTGGATAACTCGAAAACTTTCCCCGTAGTTCACTCCTTTACTTAAACAGTCCTGATAATGCTGTGCAATTTCGATTTTTTGGTGACAACGGTCCCGGATATCTGTCCAATTGCCGCTGGGTAAGTCCTGGTTTTCATTGGTTAAATTACCGGATAGATGCAGTAGGGAAACTTCCCCTTCCCCAAGACTGAGAATCTGAAATTGTCCCCCCGCTAGTAAGCTTAACTGTACCTTTTTACTCTGGTTGTCTGAGAAAATTAAGGGTCGATTCAGACTCAATTGACCAATAGTAAACTGCTGATTGGGATATTGTTGACCAGCTGCCACTATAATCATCTCTAGATAGGCCGCGGCTGGGAAAACTACCTGGCCAAAAACTTGATGTTCTTGCAGATAGCTCGGAGAGCAGGGAGAAAGAGAGGATTGATAGTGGACATCTTTTGACCCCAATAGATGCAGCGGTTGCTGTAGGAGAGGGTGGAAAGCTGCCGCTACTGTCGGGGTTTTTAGCTGAGAATCAATGTAATCTAACCAATAGCGTTTTCTTTGGAAGGGATAGGTCGGTAAGGGGATTTTTTCGCGTAAATAATCCAGGTCGAATCCATTCCAGTCAATTTTGACCCCTTTTACATAAAGGGTCGCTAAACTTTGGAGCAGGGTTTCCCAATTCGACTGTTTTGGGGATAAACTAGCTAACCAGAGACCTTGGTCGGTGAGATTTTGCTGACCTAGGCTAATTAAGGTGGTTTTGGCACCAATTTCTAGGAATATTTCCGTATTTAACTCTCCTAATCTTTCTATACCCCGGGCAAACTCTACGGGAGACAGTAGATGATTAACCCAATATTGGGAAGTTGCTATCTCTGCATCGATAACATCCCCAGTCAAGTTAGAAATAAGGGGAAGACGTGGGGAATTATAGGTGATAGTTTCGGCAATCTTGGCAAATTCCCCCACCATACCCGTCATTAAGGGAGAATGGAAAGCATGGGAAACCGCTAAAGTCTGACTTTCAATGCCTCTCTGATTGAAGTTAGCGATTAAATGGTTAATAGCCTCAGTTTCGCCAGAAATGACCGTATTTTCTCGACTATTGACCGCAGCAATGGTACAGATGCCCCTAATCTTCCTCAGATGATTGGTCACGGTGTCGGAATCAGTAAAAATTGCCGCCATTATGCCGTTTTTCGGTAATGTCTGCATTAAGCGTCCCCGATGGGCAATTAACTTCAAACCGTCTTCTAAGCTAAAGACTCCCGCTAAACAAGCGGCCACATATTCCCCTAAACTATGACCGATGAGAGCATCGGGTTTCACTCCCCAAGATAACCAGAGTTGAGCGAGGGCATATTCCAGAGAAAATAGGGTAATTTGACTGTAAAAAGTCTGATTAATCAACTGACTGGTTTTTTCGTCCCCATATAACACTTGCAGTAAGGATTTCACCCCATAGCTCCGTAAAATTTCGTCACATTTCTCTAAAGTTTGGCGAAAAGTCGGTTGCGTTTCGTAGAGTTCCCTAGCCATTCCGGGATACTGTGAACCCTGTCCCGTACACATAAAAGCCAGTTTAGGGGCTTTTTTCGAGGTTAAAAGACTTTTTTGACCTGAAAAGCGATTTTCATCCCTAATAAAGTCTTTTAAAGCTTGCTCAAGCTGTTTTTGAGCCACAAAGGGAATAGCTAAACGATGCTCAAAATGCGATCGCCCAGTATTAGCGGTATAGGCCAGATTTGCCATGACCGTCTGGGAATTTTGACTTAAAAAATCGTAGTAGCGTTGAGCTAATTCGCGTAAGGCTGGCTCACTTTTCGCCGAAAGGGTAATTAAATGACAAGGACGTTCTAAATGAGGTTTTTCGTCACCAAGCCGCTCAAAATTGCTTTCCTCAACGATTAAATGGACGTTAGTGCCACTCATCCCGAAAGCGCTCACTCCAGCCCGTCGGACTCCTTCTCTGACCAACCAAGGGGTAAGAGTGGTGGGGATTTTGACCGGCAGTTTTTCCCAGGGAATATAGGGATTAGGGTTCTTAAAATGAAGATTAGGGGCTATTTGCTGATTTTGTAGCTGTAAAACTGTCTTAATTAACGCCGCAATTCCCGCAGCTCCTTCCAGATGCCCCATATTAGTTTTCACGGTTCCCAAAATCAGGGGATTATCTTGGCTATGACCCCGGCCATAAATTTTGCCTAAGGATAAAACCTCGATGGGATCTCCTAAAGATGTACCTGTACCGTGAACTTCGACGTATTGTAGATCTTTAGGTTGAATTTTCGCTCTTTCGAGGGCTTGTCTGAGTAAAGCTTCCTGTGCCTGACCATTGGGGGCGGTTAAGCCATTACTTTTTCCATCGTGATTGACAGCCGAACCGCGAATTTGGGCGAAAATGAGATTGCCATCTCGGAGAGCATCACTGAGACGTTTTAAGACCACGACACCGCAACCTTCGCCCCGACCATAACCATCGGCCGAAGCATCAAAGGTTTTACTGCGACCCTGGGGAGAAACGGCTTTTAATTTACAATTACTAATCGCAGTGGCCGGGGTTAACATCAGATTCACACCCCCCGCTAAAGCGAGATTACATTCTTGGCCGCGCAGACTTTGACAGGCCAAATGTACTGCCAAGAGGGAGGAGGAACAGGCCGTATCAATTTGCAGAGTCGGACCGTGAAACCCAAATAGATAAGAGATTCTGCCGACGGCAATAGCGCGACTGGTTCCTAAACTGTTGTAAGCATCAATGTGATTGACTACGCCTTGATGAAAACACAATTGGGCATAATCATCGCGAAAAATGCCCATAAATACGCCAGTTTGACTATTAATCAAACTTTCTGGCGCAATAGCCGCATTTTCTAGGGATTCCCAACAGACTTCTAACAGTAACCGTTGTTGCGGATCCATGGCGGCGGCTTCCCGGGGTGAGATGCCGAAGAAAGCTGGGTCAAATTCGTCAACTTTGTCTAAAAATGCCCCTTCCCGACTATACATTTTCCCCGGAACATCGGCATCTTGGTGATAATAATCGGCAATATTCCAACGTTCTAGGGGAATTTCTGTTACTGCATCGATGCCATTAACCAATAACTGCCAATAACTTGCGGAATCATTGACTCCTGCGGGAAAACGACAGCCCATACCCACAATAGCGATGGGTTCGGTTTGCGCTTTGACCATTGCATCGAGGTGTTTGTATTGTTCTAAAAAAGCTTGTTTTTGTTGATTCATCTTCCTAACAACTCTTGTCTTGTTATGTCACGTCACTTTCATCTCAGGTTATGCTTGGGAAAAAGTCACGGATAAGCAGGAAAAACCTTGATACTGTCGGGATGGGAAAATTTAGTAGCATAGTCACAATTGTCCCCATGACTCTGAGGTGGGGGATAGGACAAGGGAAATTAGCTATCCTATCCCCACCAGCGATTAACTAAAGAAGGCAGAGATTTCTTCTTCGGATATTTGGGGTAAAACTGCTAAAATTTCGCTTTTTTCCCGATTATTTGCCGATTCAGCCCCAGTATTGCTTTGATTAATCTGGTTAGCTAAATATTCTGCCAAACTATCAATAGTGGGATAATTCCAAACAATGGTGGCTTCGACGGGGATTCCCGACCAATCGGCAAGATCTTGGGCTAATTCCACGGCAAAAATTGAATCTAAGCCAAAATCAGCAAAAGACTGGCTGGTTTGGATAGTGGCTGGATTGACCTTTAATTTCTGGTGTAACCAATTACCTAACCACGTTTCCACCTTTTCGGGAGTTTGTTGGCTAAGAAGGGACTTTTTCGGACTAGAGGGTATATTTACTCGGTCTTGCCGCGTTTGAATAGCAATTTCGACCAGAGAAGTTTCAGCTTGAGGATGAGTCTGTTTAGCTTCTGGTTCCAACGTCAATAACTCGTCGAGTTGATAATCGGAACCCTCTAGACGTTGTTCGATATCATCAATAGATTGAGTATAATCGAGGATACGATCGCGGATAGTCGCCACCGAAGAAGCAAAGTTTTCTTCGGGTGTTCCCCGGAGAGCTTTCTGCACACATAAATCAAACTGCAATTGACTCCAAGCTAGGGCATGACTGTACTTTTCCCCGGGGTGAATTTGGGACATTTTCGCTGTTGTTGCTACTAAAGCGGCGTAACAACCCAATTCTCCGATTAAAGAATAGGCCCAAGCTAAGGCGGCAGAACGATCACCCCAGAGATTAGACTGGAGACAACGCTGATTAATAGATTGGGCAGTGGTGTGGAGTTGCAGGGCAATCTCGGGCGCTTCCAGAACTTTTGTCAGAAATTCGCCTAATTTGTCCGTATGGGTGATACTTTTGCCCAAAAAGATTTTCAAACTTTCGTTAGGACCTTCGCCAATTCGTAAAACTCTGGCATCCCGGAGAATTTGCGGGGCAAGATTAGTTTCCATGTAACCTCTACCCCCGAGCATCTGAACGAGACTATCGGCCGCTTCCCAGAGGTAATCAGCCCCCGTAATCTTGGCAATAACGGCCATTTCCCTGGGAACGGCAACTTTTTGGTCTAAGGCGGTGGTAATACACTTTAAGAGACTGGACAAGGCCACCGTAGCCCCAGTTAAATGGTCAAAACGGGCTAAAGTAATCGGACTTTCTAGCAATTTACCGGTAGCGATCGAACGACGACTGGCATAACGTAACATTAATTGTAGACAGCGTTTCATGCCGCCAACTCCCATCATGCCAATACCTAAACGGGCATAAAGTAAAGCATCGTCGGCGGGTTCAGTGCCATTGCCCAATTCTCCCAGCAATTGCTCTTTAGTGACTAAAACATCCTCAAAATAGATGGCATTTTGCATAATTCCCCGTAATCCCATAGTTAGGGATTCAGGTCCCAAACGCAGACCGGGGGTGCCTTGACGGACAAGAAAACCTGTCAAACCGTTATTCCCCGGTTCTTCGGAATCAAGCAAACGGACAAAAACATTAATCATTCCGGCCCAAGCAGAACCATTCCAACGCTTAAGGCCGCGAATTCGCCATTTATCTCGGCCATCCGGCACTGCAACGGTACTAATTGCCCCGATATTCGCTCCTGCTTCCGGTTCCGTCATGCCAAAGGAGGATAATTGCCTTCCTGTCGCTAAAAGAGGTAATAACTCTTGCTTGAGGGAAATAGTCCCGTAGTTGAGCAGCGGACGGATACCTAAGCTGTTATTGAGACTGACCATCGTCGCCAGAGTTAAATCAATGGCGGCTAATTGTTCCATCACCTGCAAAAAATTGCGATTATTAAGGGCTATTCCCCCGTATTCTTCGGGAATCTGCATTCCCATCAGTCCTTGATTGCCAAAATCCATGACAATATAGGGCGGCACACAACGACGGTCATCAATCAGATGGGAATTAATACGAGTTTTGGCGTAATCTCGCAACCAAGTCAAGATTTGCTCGGTTTTTTCTTGACTAGCGGTTGTGGGGGCAGCTTGGTGACTGCTGAGGGGGGGGGTTAGCGTCGGCATAGGGGATGAAATTAGTGGAAGTTGCTGGTTTAAATACTGTTGACGGCAAGCGTGGCGTTGAATTTTGCCGCTAGAAGTTTTGGACAGAGATGCGGGTTTGATAAAAGCGATATCATAAACTTGCAATTCGTGTTCTTGAAAAACCGCTCGACGAACTGCTTCTAGGGCTTTTTGCTGGTTAAAACGGCGAATTGCCGTTCTTTCTACCTCTTGAACTAGGACTAACTTTTCTTCTGCCTCGATTTCTACGGTAAAGGCGGCAGTTCCACTGGGGCAAAAGTCGGGATAGCATTGTTCTACGGTCTGTTCGATATCCTGGGGATAGTAGTTACCGCCGCGAATAATCATCAGGTCTTTCAAGCGTCCGGTGATGTATAGTTGACCCTGATGAATAAAACCTAAATCCCCTGTACGCAAATAAAAACCCTGTCCGGTATCGGCGATAACTGCTTGAAAAGTTTTTTCTGTAGCTTCGGGATGTTGCCAATAGCCCTGGGCAACGGTTTTGCCTTTCACCCAAATTTCTCCCACCTGCTGGGAGGGACAGCGTTGACAGGTTTCAGGATTAACAATGGCAATTTCTGTGTCGATTTCTGTTTGTCCACAACTGACTAAGGATTGAGAATTTGGGCTTTTTTCCGTAAAAACGATTTGATGACGGTTTAAAGCGGCTTTTTCAACCCAGCAGATTTGAGGAAGTTGATTTTTCCTGACAGCAGCAACTTTTAAGGTGGCCTCGGCTAAACCATAACCCGGACAAAAGGCGGCAAACTCAAAACCACAGGGGGCAAATTTACGAGCAAATTCGCTTAAAATTTCCATTCTGACGGTTTCTGCGCCATTTAAAGCCACTTTCCAACTGCTTAAGTCTAAATCCGCCAGCTGCTCCTCTTTAATCTTGTCAAGACAACGTTTATAGGCAAAATTAGGGGCGGCAGTGTGGGTGGCCCTGTATTTGCTGATGGCATTTAACCAACCGAAAGGACGTTGTAAAAAGGAAACCGGAGACATTAGATAACAGGGAAATCCTCGATAAAAGGGCAGTAAAATGCCATAAATTAGCCCCATATCATGAAAAGTTGGCAACCATGTCACCATAACGCTCTTTTCATCGTGTTCCCAGCCTAAATCTAAATCTCGGAGGTTGGTCAAAAGATTCTCGTGATTGACCATCACTCCTTTGGGAGTCCCCGTGGAACCGGAGGTGTATTGTAAAAAGGCTAAGGTATCTGCTTTTATCTGAGTGGGGTGGTCTTCGGCTAAACTTTTGCCGATTAAGCTATCCGTAGCTAGAAAGGGAATATCTCTGTCTAGTTGCCTTTTTAATTGGTCTAATTCCGATTGTGTGCTTAAAAGTAAGCTTGCTTGCGAATTATTAATAATAGAAGTTAAGCGAGCCATCTTTTGGTTTTTCTTGGGCAAATTAACTGGAATTGCCACTACTCCTGCTAATAAACAGCCGAAAAACCCACTAATAAACTCTAATCCCGAAGGGTATGCTAATAAAACTCGTTCCCCCGGTAATAGGATGGATTGGAGACTATTGGCAATCGCTTGCGCTTCCAGAAATAATTCCCCGTAGGTAAGGCGTTTTTCTTCGGTTTCGCCATCGACTAAAAAGGTATAAGCAGTTTTTTGGGGTTGGTATTGGGCGCGATAACGAATAATATCGACTAAACTGCTTATTTCTGACAAATTAAGCTTATTATCTAAACAAAGAGTCATTTTTTTACTCCCCATTATTCAATGGAATCGAAGACAAAGATTTAATCCTCTCGCACCGGGAAAAGTTTCTGGTGACGGGGGGCGACGGTCACTCTAGGGGTGATTTGGGCTTAAATTAAAGGTTTCTCCGTAAATTTCGCCATAGCAGAGCTTCTGAGTCCCAAAACGTCCCCCATACTCGCTCAAGGGTTCATCAGCGTATCCCAAGGCTAAGAGACAACAGACATCGACCGTATCGGGAATTTGGAAATACTCGCGCAAGGGTTTAGCCACAAATCCTTCTAGGGGACAACTATCCACCCCCAAGCTTTGCGCCGCTATCATGAGATAAGTAACCGCAATCATAACTTGTCGGTTGCTCCAAGCTTCTGGAGACTGATAACAGGGTTTAAATTGGAAAAAAGGCGGAATGGCCATGTGCATGAACTTGGCCCGTTTTTCGGAAATCGTCCCCTCTTGTTTTCCTAACTCAATTACTTGATTAATGTAACCACGATGGTTAACTTGGCGATCGCCACAACAGATTAAAACCACGGGTGCATCGACTAATTTATCTTGTTCAAAGCCGAATTCTCGCAATTTTGCCTTATTTTCTGGTTCTCTAACCACTATAAATCGCCATGGTTGCAAATTATAACTAGAGGGAGCTTGGAATCCTAAACGAAAAATTTCGGCTAAAATTTCTTCGGGAATGGCATCGGTGCGAAATTTACGAGTAGAGCGTCTTTTTTGAAATATTTCAGCAATATTCATCATCTAAACCCTTTTATGAGACGTTTTCAACGGTTTAACCTAAAAAACTTTCGGGAATCGCCGGTCCCCATTGATAGAGAATATCTAACCCACCCGCGTGAAGTTCTGGCTCGGTGGTTTGCTCGAAAAGGTCCCCATCGGTAAAATGTTCAATGAGGCTACCGAAAGGATCTTGCCAATAGTCAAACACTTGACTTCCCAACAAATGGCGACCAATACCCCACACAGGAGTCCATCCTTTTTCTCGTAACCAATCGTGGCCGATTTTAATAGAGTCAAAATCTTGCACCTCGAAGGCAGTATGATGGACTTTGGGATGAGAACCTTGCAACATGGCGATGGTGTGATGATCAACCCATTCCTCTCCCCGTTGACAACGAAGAAAACCCCCGACTCGTAAACTGGGATGGCCGTAATAAATTAAATCTGTTGCTTTTAAGCCAAAAGTCTGCTGATACCAGTGATAGCTTTCCTCAAAGTCTTTGACATCAATAGCTAGATGACCTAGACGTAAAATAGGTGCGGGTTCTTTTTTCGGCCTTTGGGTGCGACCTAAACGGGTTTTCCGACTAGCGTGATTCCATTCTAGGGGTTCAGGAATCGGCAAAGGTTCCACTTCCTCGATACCATAGACCAATTCTAGGTTAAAACCGTTGGGGTCAATAATTTTGATGCGCTGACCACCGCCGGGGGTGAACAGGGTTTCCACGGTCGAAGCGGAGGCTAAAGTGGCTAGTTCATGTAAGACAGATTCTGATGTCGCTTCTAGGGCAAAACTAACAAATTTAGCTTCTTTTCCCCATTCTACGACATAGACAAACTGTTTTTTGCCTCTAGCTCGCATATACAAGGCTGTATCGGTTTTAACTGCGGTAATCAGGCCAAAATCCCTCAAAAAACGTTCGCACAGGTCTAAATCCGGATGTTGATAGGTAACGTAGGCAATATCAGCAATTTTAGTCATAGTCGGTCATCCAGTGGAGTTGTCTAATTCGGCACAAAATAGCCAGACAGATATCGGTCAAAGTGCTGCCATAGCAAGGGGAAAAAGACTATTTAAGAAAATCTGAACTTTGTTGTGGTTGATTATGGCATTGTGGGTACACCCACAGTCAAAGGCTAATTTTTCTTGCCCTCAATTGCTATCCCAGACTGGAGTGTGAGTAACTTGGGGGTGGAGAAAAACCTTGGGGAACTTCGGGGTTTTGCGGAAAATTTTTTTGAGAGATGTGGTCAAGGTTGTCTAGAGTACCTAGTTAAATTGGACTTATTGAGAAAATATTCACACTAATTGAGAATAAACAAATGTCTAGAAAAGTTACCTATGGGGATATTCCCAG
>NZ_JASJFE010000002.1:0-6543 GCF_030067735.1 Microcystis sp. M53598_WE2
CCATGTCTCACATTTTAGCATATATTTCGTAAATGTTCTAATATTTAACAGTAAAGCCGCCGTAAAACGGCGGGGTTTCAGACCCAAAATTTCCGATGATAGCGACGACAGGCAGTTTCATAAGAGGAGGAGGGGACGGAAATTAAAGACCCAATATTCTATCATAGCGATTTGCGATCGATCTTGGTTGATTGAGAGCGTTTCTCATAGGTGCGAAACGTTTAGGCATGAAATAAGGAGCCAAATGCCTGAAATAACCGCCTAGCAAGGTCTTTAGCCCCTTGTCCCAAGGCAAGGGTCAATCCCAACCAACCTTATAACTGTTGAGAAGGGAGAAAAAGCTGACGGCTAAAATAACTGATCACTGCCTTTTTCTAGGATTGAGAATCAGAATCCACCTCTGTCTTCACTTCGGGGACAATATCGGGTCTTTGGGCATCTTCCCAACCGACCGGGCGTTTAGAATTGTACCAAGCGATCGAACCGATGGTGACAGCAGCGAGAAAACCGACCACATAAACTGCCACAAAATAAACGGGGAATTTGCCACTGGCCACTTCTAGGAGTAGATACATAATTTTTTCACGATTAAGCTTTTAATTTGTATATCTTAACAGAATCGGCCCCCTCATCCCTATTCTCGATCGCTACTGGTCCACCAACCGGAAGGCAGCCAAATACCGCCATGAAAAGCTATTTTTGCCGGTGTCATCATATATCCCCAAGCTTCGCCGATTAATTCTCGCTCTAGATTATAAATAGGAATTCTGCGACGCTGATACTCGTTTTCTTCTGCATCTCTGCCGGGTTGATAATCTTCCAAACCATCCAAAAGCCCAATATCATAATCTGCGTTAAAAGTCAATAAAATTCCTTTCACCCAGCCATCCCCCTCGGTCAGTCCGGGATAACCGAGGGCGGTAAGATGGTATAAATGCCCCTTTGTGTAGGCGGTTTTAGAGTTGATCACTTTTCCCGCACAGTAGGCAGAATAGTTACTCTCCTTAGGTTTCAGTGTTCCATAAACAAAAACTTCCATCATCGGTCCAATTGTGCCGCTACTCCTCCTAATAGGATATCGCCAACAAATTGACTGGCTAAAAGTTCGTGGGGAAAACCAAGGGAAATGGCGCTGATATTATCGAGTCGTTGCAGCGGTTCCCCAGTCAGGTTAAAGTCCACACAGGCTAAATTATCCTGCAATTGGGACAATTTTCGAGCGCCAATGATAGGAATTACGGCGTTAGGCCGATTTCTTAGCCAATTTAATGCCACTTGTGCCGGTGATTTGCCGATTTCTCTGGCAATCTCTAGGACAGTCTCGGCAATTTTCAGATCGCGATCAAAAATTGGAAAAGGTTGGTCGGTCATGCTTAAACGTCCATCGACGGGGTTGGGTTGATTATATTTTCCCGTTAAAACTCCTCCTCCCAGGGGACTCCAAGCTGTCACCCCGATATTTAATGCTTTGGCCATGGGCAATAATTCCCGTTCGGGGGTGCGTTCCTTGAGAGAATATTCTATTTGTAGTCCGATAAAGGGTGTCCATCCCCGCAGGGTGGCCAGGGTGTTCCCTTGGGAGACAATCCAAGCAGGACTGTCAGAAATGCCGATATAAAGCACTTTTCCCATCCTGACCAAATCATCGAAAGCGCGCATCACTTCTTCGATAGGAGTGAGAGAGTCCCAAAGATGAAGCCAGAGTAAATCGATGTAATCAGTACCTAAACGCTTTAAACTAGCTTCTACCGCTTGAAAGAGGTTTTTTCGATGATTTCCGCAGGCATTGACATCCCCGGGACGGGTGTTGAGAGAATATTTCGTGGCGATTACCCATTTTTCTCGATCGCCCTTGACAAATTCCCCCACTAATGTTTCACTGGTTCCGTTAGTGTAGATATTAGCAGTATCGAGAAAATTGCCGCCCGCTTCCGCAAAAGCCTGAAAAACCGCCCGACTTTCCTCTTTATCCGACCCCCAACCCCAATCTTGCCCGAATGTCATCGTTCCTAGACATAGTTCGGAAACCCGCAGACCACTATTACCTAAAAGTTTGTAACGCATAATTAACTAAAATTTTGAATAAGAAGTTAATTATAATTGAATTTGAGCAGCATTTTTGCTAAGTACATTTGGTGCAATTTTGACAAGTTAACCCTGGCCTTATTGGTTAATCATTTTTTGCTTAGGTACTTAGCAGACTCAGGCTATTTAGAAACAGCCCAAGAACGCATTTCACCTAAGGTTACAGGGGTGCGATCGCTAACATCAATGGTAAAGCGAAAAACTCGTTTAGCGCGCAGACCATTTTCGGGATCAAAGAATTTTAATTTCACATCCCAGCATTCACTGACCTAGCGACAGAAGGGGCTTTTTTCCACTTCAATGCTGTGTAGTTCCATTCCCAGCGCTACTGCTTGGGAGAAGGTTTGTACAGCTTGAAAAGCGTTAGTAGCTGCAAAATTTAAAGCGCGATCCCGGGCGATTTGTCCGACATTGCGTAAGTCATAATAAATGCGATTCAAGAAACTGGTCAGAGAACGCCGCATCCTCGCTTCATCGGCGATTTCATGTTCTGCGCTAACAGTTTCTAGCGCTGATTCAATCAAAGTATTAACTTTCCAGCCATACATTCCCCTGGGACTATTAACCTTGATGACGGGAACAATTTGACCAGAAAAAAGTTTCACAGTTTCCTCGGTCAGCATACCGGGGATACTCACCCTTTCCACATAATCTTCGTCAGATTCTGGTAATATTTGACCCGCTAACATATATTGCATGACTTGATAAATCTCGGCGGCAAAAGCTCCCACGGGTTTAATTGCATAGATGGGAGTTAGTTCTAAATTGACTGTCCAAATTAAAGACTTAGTTTCTGATAAATTACTTTCTAAATAATCTACCATTTGCCGCGCATCGTAGGGATTGGATGGTAATTCAAGATTATCTATCGTGATGGTTGGCATTAACTGTTTAAAGGTATCCCGACGCGCTTCTGTGCCGAAATCATAGCCTAAAGTTCCTAACACATAAACGAGGTTTGAACGTTGACTAGGAACGACACTATTAAAGACAATATTTTTATTTGTTTGATTATTTTGTATTAATCCGGTTGAGGAAACATTTTCTGAAGCATTGCTAGGAGTGATCGCCAGTTCTATTGTCGCTGCTGTTGGGGTGGTTATAGTTATTCCCTGAGTTGCCATCTCGGTTGTATTAGATGGGATAACCGAGGTTGTCACTGTCATCGGAATTACCGCCGATTTTATGATATTATTCGACAAATTGTTATCCGCTTCAACAGTTTGTAATTTCTCTCCCGTCAGCAGTTCATAAGCACCCGCAATATTGATTTTTCCTAATAAACAGCGTTCTGGTTCTTCTACTTTATTAGGATCGCAGGGGATGGCACTATTAATCAAGGCGGCTCTTACTGCTTCTGCATCGGGAGATAACCCCTGTTCTAATTGTAAACTCATCAATAAAGCGGCTGTTCCTGTCACAATGGGAGCGGCGCAGCTAGTGCCTTTTTTGCGGATGGGGTCATCGGTTCCGGGTTGAGCGCCTAAAATATTCTCTCCTGGAGCGAGAATCCCTTGAGTTGCATATTTACCGCCAAAATTACTAAATTTAAATGGCTCGCCTGTATCTTTCATTGCTCCTACTGTCAGGACATTTTCTAACACCGCAGGAACGCACCAACACTCTCCTTTATCATTACCTCCGGGGGCAATCACCAGGATATTATTAGCTTGAGCTTGACGAATTGCTTTATCAATAAATTCGTGAGCTAATCCGCTTTGAGTTGGGTGACAAGCTGCACAATGGATAATATTAACTCCCTGTTCAATAGCGGTACTAATTGCCCTGGAAAGATTGAGAGGATTAATAAAATCTTCGTTGCTATAGGCGATGGGAATATTAATTACAGTAGCCTGAGGAGCAATCCCTTCTACGGGTGAATCTGGCTGGCCACAAATGGTGCTGATAATATGGTTAGCATGGAAGCGCAAATGCAAACTGTGGAGGATGTTTTCATCAGGGATAGCTTCTTTGAACAGATACTCTTTTTCTTCATCACTTTTGTCACTTTTTTCTATATCTAAAAAGGCTTGTAAGTGTTGCGGATCGATGGGAGATTCTTCCGACCAATAGGGATCAAGGCGGGTAATATTTGCTCCTTGGAAACAGGCGCGATCTAAGTCAATCGGTCCATCAAGAACGGCGATTTTGATGCGGGGATCGCCTTTGGTATGGGAGCGAAGAGCAGTCATTCCGGGGATAGCATTGAGATCAGGCATAGTTTTTGCAGGTTTTCAAGAACAGTTATAGAATAAAAGCTAGATAACAATAAATAGGGGAATTAAAGATGAGTGCAATCACCCCAACGGCACAACCCTCAACCACAATTCAGGAACCTTCGACCACGGTGTATTGCGATTCCCCTTTACCCGACCACACCCAACTCCCGGATAAAGATGGAAGTTTTGTGAAAAACTATCAAGAGCCTCCCCAAGCAGACCTTTTAACGGATACTATTACACCCCTTTTGGAGCAATTACATCCTGACGGTAATTACTGTCTGGGTCGAGATTGTGGGATTTATTGGCGATTGCCAGAGCATCCAGAATCCCTAGAAAAAGGTGCTGTTGCTCCCGATTGGTTTTATGTTCCCCATGTCCCCACAACGATTGAGGGTCAAGTCCGGCGTTCCTTCGTGATGTGGAAAGAAACCATTGAACCGGTTATTGCCTTAGAATTTGTCTCTGGCAATGGTGAAGAAGAACGGGATAAAACACCTGTCAAGGGTAAATTTTGGATCTATGAGCGAGCGATTCAAATTCCTTTTTATGGAATTTATGAAGTTAACAGGGCCCAGATCGAGATGTACCAGTTAGTTAATGGTCGTTACCAAAAAATGACTCCTAATCAGCGCGGTCATTATCCCATTGTTCCTTTAAAGGTAGAGTTAGGAATTTGGCAAGGGGAATACCAAAATCAATCCTTTCCCTGGCTTCGCTGGTGGGATGGGGAAGGTAACTTGTTGTTAACTTCCCAGGAATCTACTGAACAGGAACGACAACGAGCCGAACAGGAACGACAACGAGCCGAACAGGAACGACAACGAGCCGATCGCCTAGCGGAACAGTTAAGGGCCTTGGGGATAGAACCTGAAGAGTAGTCGTTTTGTCAGGTAGGCAAGCGCGAACAATTCATGAAAAAAAAGACTGCCTACCTGCCAGGAAGAACAAATTACACTGCGTCATCACCCGCAAAGGGATAACATTGCCTGGTGGCTAAATCACAGAAGGTAAGCTAAACGGCGCTTAACCTGCATGATCCAACAGCTATGACCCTTTTGGAGTCTATATCGGTGATCCGAAGTAAAAGCCGTTTAGCTTAGCAGGGGTAATCACATTACCATCACTAGGAACGGTAGTGATATTGTCTCGTTGAACTGGGGCGGTAATGCGAGGGGTCAGTTTTGGGGTTTTCATCGTAAGTTACTCCAAAGGTAGTTGTCGATAACACTAAAAGCTTTACACGATCTTTGTCAAGAGTTTTCTGTTAACTATTGTCAACTTTAAACAATTTGTTTGCGGGAAAAATAGACAAAGTTTTGCAGGAAAAATGGACAAAGTTTAAGACCAGATGCGACCGCGGCGAAAAGGCGGATCATTGGGATTCGCCTTGCGATCTTTGAACATGGTTTTCCAGCGTCCGTAATCTTCTAAACCAGTGGCGGGAATGTATTTAGTTTTAGGTTCAGTTGTTTCTGGTTGCTCAGTCTTGGGTTTTTCCGTAGCCATTGTTTGATTTCCTCCAGTGTTTTTTACTAGGTTTTAGAAGTCGATACTAATAACGAAAACCGCCAAAAGAGGACATTTTCAGATAGCCATAGTGAGGGTATTGAAACTGAGCCGGATCATTGTAGTTAGCTCCATGAACTAACTTAACTAAGATAGATACCAAGTCTTCGCCATCTCCATGAATAATATCGACGCATTCATGGGGATGAATGAAATGGGGTCGTTTGACGGGAGCAGATTGTTTGGGAAGTCTCACGGTTGTTTTGGGGTAAATAATGGGGGTAGGGGCGAAGCCTTCGGGCATAACCTATCGCTGAAACCTTAGATTTCCTATCGGAATGCTTCGCCCGTACTTGAAGTCAGAAGTCAGCGCAGGGGAGAGGACTAATAAGGAGAAGACCAGGAACGAACTTCGCCCAAGGTGACAGGAATTAAATCACTGACATCAATGGTAAACCGAAAGACTTTACGAGCGCGGCGGCTATTTTCCGGGTCGAAGAATTTTAACTGTACATCCCAACAATCGCTATCCAGCCGACAGAAAGGACTCTTAGTGGGACTTAAACAAATTTCAAGCCCAAACAAAGCTTAAACTGGCTTTGTAAGCGGCAAACACATCCCGATTCTCGGTCAGCCACTCAAAGAAACGGAAAGACATCGCTGTCCGAAAAGCTTCCAAGGCTTCCACAAAAGTGTTTAAAGGTCGATTCGCCCACTGCCTTTGCAATCC
>NZ_JASJFE010000327.1:0-11706 GCF_030067735.1 Microcystis sp. M53598_WE2
AGAAGCAGTCAAGACTCAGTAGGAGACTGGCGAAATTCAATATAGGGGAACTCGCTTTCTCTGAGGGATTCCTCAATTAAAATTGCGCTGGTTTCACTAGGGGTTTTTCCTAATCGGCGGGCCAACTGTTTAAGTCGTTCCGCTGTGCGATCGGGGAGTCGGGTACTAATAACTTGAGACATAAATTTTTCAACCTTAAATTTTAAATCATCGATTTAGAGATATTATATGCCAATTGGCACAAGAGGAAGAGGAGGTCATTCTATATTTCCCAATACTTCATTAGAATTAGAAAATTCAACTTCAATTTAGATCATTCCTCTCAATAGCGCCATATCAGTTTTTTCCACTGATAACTGTTCACTGTTCACTGTATGAAGGATTTAGCAGTCGAGTGAACCCTGCTTGTTCAAAATGCCGATCTGATGTAAAGGCTAATGTAATTACTTCTTGCTGCATAATGACAAAGCTAATACAATCAGTTAGCCCCCAATCTTTATCAAGACGCTGACTATAAAGTTTCCAACCCTCATCGAAAAGAGATTTATTGAGCGGTATAATCTGTAAACCAATTAGATTGTTGAGGTGATTAATAAATCTAATTGTTTGAGAGCGAATTTTCGGCGAAACCAGAGCATCAGCCACTTGCAATAAAACAAAATCTGTTGTTATAAGCTGACATTTCTGTTGTTGAAGATTCGCCTTAACACGCTTGGCTTGTTCATGAAAAACATCATCAACATTAATTAAGGCAATCCAGGCTGCCGTATCAACAAAAACCTTCCTCACGATTCTAGCTCTCGCTTGGGTAGCCCGTGAATGTAATGATCGTGCTGATAGGACAAATCGGAAGTTCCTGTATTCATCTGGCACTCTTCTAAGATTTGGTCAAACTCGTCCCAAAAATCATACTCTGGGGATCTGGATTCAAGCTGCTTTATGAGCATTGCGGCAATCTTATTTTGCTCTGATTCGGGGAGTTGTTTGACTTGAGCGATCGCCTCTTCTAATAGCTTTGTCATATCCTTGGAATTGTATAAAACCCTAATAACGATTATCTCATCATCTCGTTCCCAGGTTCTACCTGAAGAATAGTTTAAGGCAGCTCCTTAAATATTGTCTGTCAAGGCAGAGCCTTGGCACAAGCGAAAGGCATACAAGCAAGCATTTTCGGTTATTGAGGATTTTTTCTTTTTGCGGGTTTTTGTTTGCTGGTAGGGAGTAGGGGAGCGGTTAATTTTTCATAGAGTTCAAAGAGGTATTCAATACGGTTTAATTCACTGGTAAAGGGTTGGGGACGATAACACAAATCAACGGCTTTGTCAAGTTTTTGGTGAGCTTTGAGCAAGTCGGGAGGCATGGTTAAAGGATCGTATAAATCCGCAAGGCTACTATCAGGATATTTTGACCTTGTATCTAGCACAGCTTGAGCGCAGGTTTCGACGGTTTGTTTTTGTTTGTCGGTGATATTTTCTGGAAAGGGGTAGTTATTATAAACAATATCTTTTGAGTAACGATAATCACTTTTTAATCGTCCGCAAACATATTTAACCCATGCCATGTGCATTTCTGAAGTAAGAATACCAAATAAATATAAATCGCCGTTCGGAATAGACTGACAAGTATCACTGACGATATTATCAGCCGTAAAAAAGCCAATGGGAATGTATTTTCTATTTTCTGACGTAGTTCTAGGTACAAGAATATAGTCTGATTTGGGTTGTGTGATTTGTCGAAATAAACAATGATAAGAATAGTTTCGAGTTGAAGCTGCAATACTTTTTGATCTGAATTGCTTCACGGCTTCCACACGCTCCAAAATTTCAGGTATATTCTTTAGTTCATCGGGTTTAATATCGAGTAGCCACAAACACCATTTTTTGCCACCATTTAAAAATTCTCTAGCACTAATAAAAGGTTTGATAAATTTAATCACCAAAGGATTTTTTAAGACAAGAGTATTTTTTTCTTCTTCAGATAAAATAAAATTGCCTCCATCTGTTGGCTTATTGCCATACATCATATTAGGGACATTACAGAGAGGATATTTTCGATTAAAAACCAAAATATTGTTTGCATTGATTAAGTAAGGATTAATATTTTGGGCTTTTATTAAAAGCGGCTCACTGGTTATAGTCTGATAGTCGAATAGATATTTTTCATTAGCTTCAAAACTAGCAAATCCAATAATCACACAATGAACCGCAGCATTACCTTTAGCTTCATTACTCCATTTGAAAGTTCTATGGGCAAAATGAATACTGATATTAAATTCGTTTATTAAAACATTCCATAAGATAGATGATTGTTCCCCTTGAGAAATAGAATTAGTCGCCACTAATCCCACCTTGATTTTTGTGCTTTGAATAAATTGAGCAGATTTATAAAACCATGCTGATACATAATCCATAACCCCTGATCCAATAATTTTATCAAGAACTAGCTTTAAGTCTTCTTTTTGATCAAAATTTTGGTAATGATGCCCCACAAAAGGAGGATTTCCTAAAATAAAATTGAGCTTCTCTTTTGAGATAACTTCCTCCCAATCAATCCGCAAGGCATTTCCATTAACAATCTTTGCCGATTTCTTTAATGGTAAACGCACAAAATACTGACCAAAAGTATTACTAACTTTAATATTCATCTGATGATCAATTAACCACATCGCCACCTCCGCCACCCTCACCGCAAACTCATCGTATTCAATACCAGCAAACTGATTAACATCTACCTGAATAATGGTACTAATATCTGTTACTAACTGCCCCGTTTTATCTAACTCCTGTAATACCAAAATCTCTAAATCGCGTAACTCTCGATAGGTAATAATTAAAAAATTGCCGCAACCACAGGCAGGATCAAGAAAATATAAATTAGCAATCTTTTTGTGAAATTCTAGTAATTTATTGCGATTGCCTTTAATCTTCTCAAATTCTCTGTGTAAATCATCTAAAAATAATGGTTTAATCACCTTTTGAATATTTTTCTCGGAGGTATAGTGCGCCCCTAAATTGCGTCGCTCTTTTGGATTCATTACCGCTTGAAACATAGAACCAAAAATAGCCGGGGAAATTTTTCCCCAATCAAAAGCACAAGCTTCTAATAACATGACTCGCATCTTGCTATCAAAAGCCGCTAAAGGTAACGACTCCTCGAATAACTTGCCATTTATGTAGGGAAATTGAGTTAAATTCTCATCGAGATTTTTTAATCTTTTGTCTCCTGGTGTATTCAAAACCTGAAAAATATAAGCAATGTGCATCGCCAAATCACTGCCATCTTCTTTGGTATGTAGATCGATATATTCCCAGAAAATCCCCTTATTAAAAATACCCGTATCATCGGCAAATAAACAAAATAATAAACGCACTAGATAAACTTCCAAATCATGCCCGATATAACCAATTTCTTTGAGGCAATCATGAAGTTTTCCCATTAACTCGGCCGCTTGAATATTGACGGGATCTTCGTCTTTATAAACTCGCTTTTCGTAACCAGCAATAAAATCAAATAAATGAACATTATCAACAAAATTACTTAATTCAAATTCCCATGGATTGCCCGAATCTAAATCATATAATTTAAACCGTTGAAAATCCGAGACTAAAATATAACGCGGTAACTCATGTTCCTTTAAATTGGGAAAATAATCCTTAGCCTGTTGTGTGGCTTTTTCTAAATCTTTCCCCTTCGATTTATGCTCAACTAAAATCGTTCCTTTCCAGAGTAAATCAATAAAACCCTGTTTATTATCGGCTTTTTTGATCGGTTGCTCAAAACTGGCCACCCTACGCCGTGAAATGCCAAAGACATGAAAAAACTCATTCCAAAAAGATTGAGATTCTGCTTTTTCTGAAGTCTCTCCTTCCCACTCTTTTTGAAAAGCGATGGCGCGATTTTTAATTTCATTCCAACTTAAAGGCATAGTTTTAATTCCTTATCTTTTGCGGGTTTGCTCAAAGATAGTAGAAAATGGTGTAGGGAGCCATAGACAGTCAGCAAGGGATACAGATAGCTTTCATCTTAGGTGATTTTTTGATAAACTACAAGGGAAGCTAGAAATTAGCAACGCCTTGAGAATTGTATTCCCTTAGTTATAGTGTTTTCAAATGAAACGTGGAAAGACACCTGTAGGGGCGCAAGACTTGCGCCCTCATAGCGTCCAAGACTCAAACGTAAACGCTATATCAATGCAGTTATTGACACGAACGAACAACTTATCGCTATGTCCAAGACTCTCTACGAACAAGATTTTCAATTGTGGCTCGCAACAACAATTAATCACCTACAGAAGCGGGAATTTGCTGCGCTGGATACTGATAACTTAATTGAGGAGTTAACCGAGTTGGGAAAATCGGAAAAAAGAACTTTAGAAAGTAATTTGATGATTCTTTTGGCTCACTTGCTCAAATTAAAAGTACAGCACGACGCACCGCCATCAATGAAGGATAGCTGGTATTGTTCTATTATTGAGCATCGCCAGCGCATTGAGAAAAACTTACGCAATACGCCTTCCCTCAAATCCTATCTAGAAACTGCTATCCAGGAAGCCTATCTAGATGCTCGTCAAGTGGCAATTAAGGAAGGGAAACTTGCTCAATTTGGTGTTCCCATTCCCTCAGAAAATGATTATCCTCAAATTTGTCCTTTCTCCCAAGAGCAAATCTTAGATGAGAACTTCTATGGCAATTGACCCAGTTTGCCGAATAAGTAAGGCTCTGAGCGCAATCTTTCTCGCTTCTACCAAATCAGCATCAAGTTTATCCCTCCCTACCGCTCAACGAGTCCGGATAGGGAATCTCTGGGATATTCGTGGAAATAATCTTGATTAAGGTCTCTGGTCTTGATTTTGGGGATAACTGGGGAATAGATCTCTAGGGAAATCCTCGGCACTTAAACAGGTTTGTAAAGCTTGGGAGGGGTTATTTTTGTCCACATCACGACTGACAGCGATAACGCACTCGGAAAAGCGCCCGGGTAATAAACTTTGACGACAGGAATCTAAAACCTGTTTAGAAATCCCTAATTTATCAGGTTCCTTGGCTGTTTCCGTTTGTTTGAGGGAATTAGTGGCAAATAAGGGGGCAGCGCGATGGATATCGACCACACAATTACCTAGGTCAATAGGACGACGCACTTGAAAACAAGCTTGCAGAGCCAGATTACCATCGATCGGGGTTTTGGATTTAATCATCACCACACACCGGGATAATTCTTTAGGAATTAATGCTTCTGAACAAGCGGTGGCGGCATCTTCGGGACTGACTCCCGTGCGGACAATCTGACTGATACAGGCACTAAATTGATTATTGTTGCCAAATGCGATCGCTGTTCGGTTCATTTCTACTAAGCCAAGGGAAATAGTAGCGATCGCACTCCAACTAGCAATTTTTTTAATATGGTTTTTCATTGTTTGCTCACACCCAAGATTTTAAGGCTAACTCGCCCTGATCTTAACAGATTCACGGAGAACAGGGAACACAGAGATGGGGACAGGGGAGATGGGGGAGATGGGGGAATGGGGTAGGGTTGATTCATGAATCAACCCTACCTTGAATCAACCCTAGGGAGATGGGGGGATAGGGAATGGGGAAATTCAACTAATATCCCAAAACCCTAACACCCTAACACCCTAACACCCCAAAACCCAAGGGACAAAATTAGTATTCTGGTACAGTGGAATCGACTTCGCGACTCCAGGCGCTGATACCACCTTTGACGTTAATTCCTTCGATACCTGCCTCTTTGAGGATAGCGAGGGCTTTAGCGGAACGTCCCCCCATCTTACAATGGGCGATAAGACGATAACCGTTGACTAATTCCTTAATTTTGGGAATTGCCGCACCATTTTCGATATCGGGTAAGGGAATTAACACCGAGTTGGGGATATTAGCGATTTGGTACTCGTTGGGATTACGCACATCGATGAGAATGTAATCATTGGCATTGCTGTCAATTAGTGCTTTTAACTCTACTACGGTCATTTCTGTCATTTTTTTCTGTTCTGCTGCTTCTTGTGCTTTCGCTTGCGGGATACCGCAGAATTGTTCGTAATCAATTAATTTTTCAATGACGGGACGGATGGGATTCGGGCGCAATTTTAACTCACGGAATTTCATTTCCCAAGCATTGTAAAGCAGTAAACGACCACTGAGGGTATCCGGAGCGCCGAGGATAATTTTAATGGCTTCTGTGGCTTGAATTGTGCCGATTACCCCGGGTAAAACTCCTAAAACGCCGCCTTCCGCACAGGAGGGAACCATCCCCGGTGGTGGCGGTTCGGGATAGAGATCGCGGTAGTTGGGACCGCCTTGGTAGTTAAAAACGGTTGCTTGTCCTTCAAAGCGGAAAATTGAGCCGTAGACGTTGGGTTTGTCGAGAAGAACACAAGCATCATTAGTCAGATAACGGGTGGGGAAATTATCCGTCCCGTCGATGACTACATCATAGGGGGCTAAAATGTCAAGGGCATTTTCGGAACTTATGCGGGTTTCGTACAAATCCACCTGACAGTAGGGGTTAATTTCTAGAATTCTGTCCTTAGCGGAAACAATTTTCGGTTTGCCTACCCAAGAAGTGCCGTGAATAATTTGACGTTGCAGATTGGAACTATCGACGATATCAAAGTCAACAATACCGATTCTACCGATGCCAGCCGCCGCTAGATAGAGTAAAAGCGGGGAACCGAGTCCCCCAGTGCCGATGCAGAGAACACTGGCGGCTTTTAGTTTTTTTTGACCTTCTAAGCCCACTTCGGGCAGAATAATGTGTCGAGAGTAGCGTTGAACCTCCTCTTTGGAAAGTTCGATCGCCGCGAGATTAGGATTTAGCATAGATTGGGTAAATAGTGAAACCTCACTCGATTCGGGCAAGAATTTCGTCTCAGCACGGTTTAGAGACAAAAATCAGGAAGACTCGATCGCTTCCTGGATTTTCAATTCTTTCTATGCTTATGATAGTGTGAGGGTCTGGCTCCGTGTTGTTAATATTAGTTAACTTTCCCCTGCCACTTGGGTGCGATATTCACTAGCGGAGAGGGTATCAGCCAAGGCAGTATCGGGATTTTCTACCCGCACTTTTAATAACCAACCCTCCCCGTGGGGATCATCGGCAATTAATTCGGGGGAGTCAATCATCGCTTGATTGCGATCGACTACGGTTCCCGAGACGGGAGGATAAAGATCTTCTACCGCTTTTACCGATTCAATCGTGCCGAAACTACTACCCACTTCCAGTGCCTCTCCCAATTCGGGCAATTCTAGAAACACGATATCACCCAATTGATCGACGGCAAAAGCACTAATTCCCAAGGTAGCGATTTCACCTTCGAGTCTGACGTATTCGTGGGTTTCTAGGTATCTCAAATCCTCGGGATATTCCAGTTCCATCGTCTGTCTCTAAATATTTACAGCATCAGATAGTTTACTAGATCTCTTGGGGAAAATGTTGATTGGGTGGGGCTGTTTTATTGCCGATCGCTGCCTAGGGTTTGGTGAAAAAGTTTTTCCTGGTGGCAGGGTGTGGGGTGTGGGGTGTGGGGTGTAGGGTTTTACCGATTTTGAGGAGGTCAATTACCTAATTTTCAGGGAAAAAGTCCCTAAAATTTTCCCCCCATCACTCCAATGGTCGGCACTTTTTGAGGGAAAAAAAGTCTGAAAACCTTATCCAACCAAGTTTTTAGATTTATTCAGCCAACCCTACCTAGACAAAATTAATTACGCCGATCGAACCCTGATTAAACAGCTAAAATTGGTTTAGATCGATCGGGGAACACCGGAACACTGGAACAGTAAGGGTTAGCTGCTTTTTTAGCTCACTTAACAATACCCAGTTTAAATGCCTCCTAGCTTACTTATGTTAAATTCCATCTTAGAGCCTCGTGGTGGCGAACATCAAACTATAAGAGCCTTTTTTGAGCCAAAAACCATCGCTGTGGTGGGATTTAATCGCCAAAATCCCCAACTCGATCGCACTCTTTTAAATAATCTCCATCATAATCCCGGTCAGCACCGTCTTTATCTAGTTAATCCTCAACCCGAAAACCGGCTCGATCTTCCCACCTATAGCAGTTTAGAGGATATCCAGGCGGCGATCGATCTGGTAATTATCACCGCCCCCGCTCCCGAAATTCCCGCTATTATCGCCCAATCTGTCGAAAAACAGGTTAAATGCGCCCTGATTCTCTCCACGGGTTTTCGGGAAACCGGCCAGATGGGGGAAAATTTACTCAGGGAAATTAAAGCGATCGCTGGTCAAAAATTACGCATCATCGGTCCCCATAGCTCAGGAATCTGCAATATAAGCCAAAATCTTAACGCCACCTTTTCCCCCATCCTGCCGAAAACTGGTTCAATTGCCCTGATTAGTCAAAGTGGGGCGATCGCTGCTGCCGTGCTTGATTGGAGTTTAAGCGAAAATGTCGGTTTTAGTCACTTTATCTCCCTCGGAGTCCTTTTAGATGTGGATTGGGGCGAATTACTCTATTATTTGGGAGACGATCCCCAAACCAAAAGCATCGTTATCTACTTGGAATCCCTGAATAATGCCCGCTCTTTTCTGTCCTCGGCCCGAGAAGTTGCCCTAAATAAACCAATTATCGCCATTAGTCGCCACAGTACCGACTTTGACCCCACCGCTCTTTCCCATGCTGGCAAATTGACCAGCGATCAGCTAACTCTCTCCGCTGCCTTTGCTCGTTGTGGCATCGTGGAAGTACAAAGACTGGCCGATCTCTTGAATATCACGCAAGTTTTAGCGAAAATTCCCCGATTTCCCCGGGGAAAACGCTTGACAATCATCAGCAATGGTGTGGCTCCCGCTCTTTTAGCGGCCTCGGCTTTACTGGCGGAAGATGGACAACTGGCAACCCTTACCCCCGCAACGATCGAAAAACTAGCTCCTCTTGTTCCCGCGGATATTGTCCCCCAAAATCCTATCGATCTGCGTCGCGGCAGCGATCCCGATAGCTACGCTCGCGCCCTAGAGATCGCTTTAGCGGATGCACATACCGACGCGGTGTTGATGATTCTCTCGCCTCGCTTTAACACTGATCTGCGAGAAATCGCCTGTAGAATCGCTTCAATCGCTGAAAATAGCAAAAAACCCATTTTAGCAAGTTTGATGGGGGGAGAGGGCATTGCAGAGGGGGTAGCGTTATTAAATCAGCAGGGTATCCCCACCTATCGCTATCCCGATTCGGCGGCCCGGGTGTTTAATTTGCTCTGGAAATATGAAGAGAATCTGCGCGGTCTTTATCAAACGCCAATTTTAACCAATTCTCAGGAAAATGGCTCCGATCGAGTTTTAGTGAGCCAGATTATCGAGCAAGCAGGGGATAGAACAATTCTCAGTGAGCCAGAGTCTTTAGATATACTCAAAGCTTATGGAATCCCTGTTATTGTCACTAAAATTGCTGAAAGTGCCGCAGAAGCAGTTAATCTCGCTGAATCTCTCGGTTATCCCGTGGTGATGAAACTGCATTCCCAGACGATTATCCATAAAAGCGCGGTGGGTGGGGTACAATTGCCGCTTTTTTCCCCTAGGGCAGTGGTGCAAGCGTATCAAGCGATCGAAGCTAATGTTAGCGCACAAGTGGGTGGGGAGCATTTTCTCGGGGTGAGTATTCAACCGATGTTAGAAATCGATCGAGGATATGAGTTAATTATCGGCTCTAATTACGATGATCAGTGCGGACCGGTGATAATTTTCGGCACTGGTGGCCGTTTAGTCGATATTTTTCAAGATTACGCCACCGCTCTACCTCCTTTAAATACTAATCTCGCGCGCCGACTTTTAGAAAAAACCAAGATTTATCGGGCTTTTAACGGGACAAATGGGCTTAAATCGCTTAATTTAGCGAATTTGGAGCAAATAATCGTGAGATTTAGCCACCTGGTTAGTGAACAACCTCGCATTAAAACTATCGATATTAATCCCTTTTTTGCCGATTCAGAGCAATTAATCGCCCTTTCCGCTTCTATCCTTCTTCATCCTCCAACTACTCCCCCAGAAAAGTTATCTCATCCGGCGATTCGTCCCTATCCCGAACATTATATAGGGCCTTGGAGGACGAAAAGAGGATTAAAGGTGCTAATTCGTCCAATTCGGGCAGCGGATGAGCCTTTAGTGCGACAATTTCACCATTATCTCTCGGAAGAAACCATTTATTATCGTTATTTTCATCTTGTCAATCTCGATCGCCAAACCGCTTATGATCGTCTTACGCGCATTTGTTTTATCGACTACGATCGAGTAATGAGCTTAGTGGTAGAGATTAATAAAGATCAGACGGAAGAGCGAGAAATTATCGCTATAGGACGCTTAAATAAACTGCACGGCGTTAATGTGGCGGAATTTGACCTATTAGTTAGGGATGACTATCAAGGTCAAGGAATTGGTACAGAATTACTACAGCGTTTAGTCACTATTGGCAAAAAGGAAGGATTAGAGGGAATCGAAGGGGAAATTTTAAGGGATAATCGCGCTATGCAGATGATAGCCGCTAAAGTGGGGTTTTCTCTCTATAAAACTGCCGATTTTGTCAAAGCGGAACTTGAATTATGAAGTCTTTTTGACAAGCTGATCACTAATTTTCTGGCTGAATTGTTCGAGCTAATCCTTGCTCTAAAGTAAAGGGAGGTTGCCAATCCAAAGTTTTTTGAATATAGCTAGAGTCAACGGCAAGAGAACCAAGCAAGCGATCGATATTATAGCTGTTAAAAGGGAGGTTTTTCCCTGTTATAGATTCTACCCTATCACCCAGAGAACCTAAGAATCTAAGTAAGGTAGTGGGGACGGGCAGCAATCGACAGGGTTGTTGAATTTGTTGAGCAATGAGTCGAATTAATTGGGGAGTAGAAACAGCTTGGTTATCGCTAATTAAAAAGATTTGATTAGCGGCATTAGGATGATCTAAACAGGTAATAATGGCAGCAACTAAGTTACCCACAAAGACAAAACTACGACGATTTTTGATCGCACCAAAAGGTAAAGGTAATCCCCGTTTAATTAGTTTCATCAAGCGCTCCATATTACCCAGATTACCCAATCCGTAAACTAGAGTAGGACGAAGGATCGTCCAAGTCATGTCACTATCTTTTGCTAGTTGAATTAAAGCTTGTTCTGCTTGCAATTTACTACGACCATAGGGACTATCAGGGTGACAGGGAGAATTTTCGTTAAGAATATCATCACTTTCGGCAGCCATAGCATGAATAGAACTGACAAAAATAAAGTGCTTAACTCCCGCTTTTAGCGACTGCTTAACTAGGTTAATAGTCCCCTTAGTGTTAACTTTTATAAATGCTGCTTCTGGATTGGATATAGTCTCATGAAGGATATGAGCGCGTCCTGCTAGATGAATAACGGTATCAATGCCTAGCAATGCTTCTTGCCAATCGGTTATATCATCAATTTCACCCACCTGAATAGCCTTAATTGACAGGGTTGCGGGAAACTCAAATTTCTGGCGAATTGCAGCTGTTATCTGGTAGTTATGTTGGTGTAAAGTTGGCAGTAAGTGGCTGCCAATAAAGCCGGTAGAACCTGTAACTAAAACATTTTTCATTATTAATTATTCAATTAATTTTAGTAAAATTTCCAACCATGTTTATTGAAAAAATACACAGCCGATTGAGCAAAGACTATTGCCAGTTTAGTAGAGTTGTGCGCTCCTCTTGCCCAATGATGATAAATATTGACATGGGG
>NZ_JASJFE010000303.1:0-4752 GCF_030067735.1 Microcystis sp. M53598_WE2
GTAGAAATTGGTTTATCCGTCCTAAAAAGCCTAGATTTCGAGATTCTTGAATCCTTAAAATCATCAGATATTCAGGAAGAACTCAATAAAACTAGGCAAAAATTAGCGGGTCAAAATATCGAAGATTTAAGTAATTTACCGCCGATAAATGAGGAAGAAAAATTAGCAATCATGAAGATAGCGAGTGCCATATTTCCTCCTGTTTATATTGCCGCACCTCATCTCTTACCCATCCTAGTATCAAAACAGGTTAACTTATCAATTGAATACGGCAATAGTTATCTAGCGGCTTTTACTTATGTCAATTATGGCTTAATTCTTTGTGGTCTTTTAGAAGATTGGGAAACGGGTTATCAATTTGGACGATTAGCTTTAAACATTGCTGATAAATTTCATGCCAAAGCCCTGATGCCGAAAATAATTGCCGTCTTTTCCGCCACTATTAGTATCTGGAAAGAACCGATTAAAAATTCCCTGTCCTTGTTAAAATCTTCCTATCAAACCGGTTTAGAAATGGGCGATCTCTACTACGGAACAACCTGCGCCTATCTTTACTGTTTTCATTCCGCCTTTATCGGACAGGAATTAACCGAATTAGCCGGAGAAATAGCTAACTATGATCTGGCTTTTGTTAAGCTCAAACAAGAAAACACCCGCAACTATCTAAAAATCTACGGACAAACAGTTTTAAATCTGCTGGGGCGCTCGGAAAATCCCGGTCATTTAGAAGGACAGTACTATCAAGAAACTCTTATGTTACCGTACCATCTAGAGGCTAATGATCTCTACGGTCTCTGTGCTTTATTTGTTAATAAATTATACCTTTGTTATCTATTTGGACAGTACGAACAAGCCATTGAAAATGCTAACCAAGCCCAAAAATATCTGGGAGGAGCTACCGCCACTTTCTTGATTTCTCTGCATAATGTCTATGATTCCCTCGCCCATTTAGCTATTTATAATCATCTGGACAATCACCAAAAACAGCAAGTATTAGAACGAGTGACGAATAATCAGAAAAAGCAACAGGAATGGGCGAATCAAGCCCCCTCTAACTATCTCCATAAATTTTATTTAGTGCAAGCGGAAAAGGAGCGGGTACAGCAATCCTATCTAGAAGCCATAGAAAATTATGATCTAGCCATTGCTAAAGCCAAGGAAAATGAATACATTAATGAAGAAGCACTGGCTAACGAACTAGCGGCGAAATTCTATCTCGATTGGGGTAAAGTAAAAATTGCCAAAACCTACATCAATGAAGCTGCTTATCTCTATTCTCTTTGGGGAGCAACAGCTAAAGTCAAAGATATAGAAAGCCGTTATTCTCAGTTAATGGTCAATAATTATGGTTCCAATTCCCTGACCGAAACTAGGAAAACTACCACCAGAAAAAATTCAGTTAGTCATGCGGGAGAACTGTTAGATTTAGCCACGATTATGAAGGCCTTCCAAGCCATTTCTAGCGAGATAGTTTTAGATAAATTACTCGCCACCCTGATGAAAATTCTCATCGAAAATGCTGGGGCGCAGCTGGGCTATCTTATCCTAGAAAGCGGCGGACAACTATTGATCGAAGCCTCCGGTTCGGTGCAGGAAGATGGGGTGACAGTCTTTAAATCTCATGCCATCGAAGAACATCTTCCCGTCTCAATTATTAACTATGTAGCCCGGAGCGGTCAAACCGTTCTTAATGACGATGCTGCCCATGAGGGTAATTTTAGCAATGATTCCTATATTAAAACCCATCAAACCAAATCCCTGCTCTGTTCGCCCCTCCTCGACCAAGGACAACTGCGGGGAATTGTCTATCTAGAAAATAATCTCACCGTCGGGGCTTTTACCCAAGAAAGATTGGAAGTGCTGCAACTGCTCTCCAGCCAAGCTGCCATCGCAATTACTAACGCCAAACTCTACGCCGAAATCAAAGCCAAACAGAGACAACTAGCGCAATTTTTAGAAGCGATGCCAGTGGGGGTATTCGTCCTCGATGCTGGCAGTCAACCCTATTATGCCAATCAAACCGCCCAAGAGATTTTAGGAAAAGAGATAGTTAATATCACCACGGCTAATCAGTTGGGGGAAACCTATCAGTTATATCAAGCTGGAACCGATCGATTGTATCCCACAGAATACCATCCGATTGCCCGAGCTTTAAGGGGGGAAAAAAACACGATGGATGATCTAGAAATTCACCAAGGAGAGAAGATTATTCCCCTAGAAGTGTATGCCACGCCCGTTTTTGACGAAAAAGGAGAAATTATCTATGCGATCGCCGCTTTTACCGATATTACCGAACGAAAACAGGCGGAAGCGGAACGGATTCGCTTTACCGAAGAATTAGCCGAGTATAGCCGCACCCTAGAACAGAAAGTGCAGGAGCGCACCCTAGAACTCAGCCAAACCCTAGAAATTCTCAAGGCCACCCAAGCAGAATTACTGTTTGAAAACGAACTCCTCAGAAGTAGCGAAGAATCTAGCACCTTTGACTACCAAGTGGGGGGCAGTTTACCCATGGATGCCCCCACCTACGTGGTCCGCGCCGCCGACCGTTATCTCTATAAAGCCCTCAAACGCGGCGATTTTTGCTATGTTCTCAATCCCCGTCAAATGGGTAAGTCTAGTTTAATGGTACGCATGATCGACCACCTCCAACACGAGGGGGTCTGTTGCGCTCCCATTGATTTAACCCGCATCGGCAGCGAAAATGTCACTCCCGACCAATGGTACAAGGGGATAGCCTTCGAGTTAGGGCGACGTTTTGGACTGCTCAAAAGGGTCAATCTCAAAGCTTGGTGGCAAGAACGGGAAGATGTCTCGGCAGTACAGCGCTTGGGCGAATTTATCGAAGAAGTGTTATTGTTGGAAGTGGGGATACTGGACGGTTCTCCCCCGAAACCGATCGCGATTTTTATCGATGAAATCGATAGCGTTTTGGGCTTAAATTTCGCGGTTAATGACTTTTTTGCCCTGATTCGTTCCTGCTATAACCAGCGTGGTTTTAACCCGCTCTATCGGCGTTTGACCTTCGCTTTCTTCGGTGTTGTCACCCCCTCCGACTTAATTACCGACCACCAAATCACTCCTTTTAATATCGGTCATTCGATTCAATTGGAGGGTTTTAAGGAACACGAAGCCCAGCCTTTACTGCGCGGATTGGCCGAGAAATTTAGTAACCCGCAAACTGTCTTAAAAGAAGTCTTTGCCTGGACAAACGGTCAACCTTTTCTGACCCAAAAACTCTGTCAGTTAATTCGCACCGCCGCCTCGCCGATTCCCCCCAATGGTGAGGCCTCCTGGATTGAGGACTTGGTACAGAAGAAGATCATTGGCAATTGGGAGGCTCAGGATGAACCGGAACATCTGCGGACTATTCGCGATCGGCTTCTCAACAGTCATCGCTCCCAGTTACTCCTGAGACTCTATGAACGGATTTTAAGGGAAAAAGAGGTAATTTCCGAGGATAGCCCTCCAGAAAAAGAGTTACTTTTATCGGGGTTAGTGATCAAAGACCAAGGCCGGCTGCGGGTCCATAATCCCATCTATCGGGCCATCTTTAACCTCGATTGGCTGGGTTGCAGCTCAAATTTGTAGAAATATCCACTACAGAGCAATTATTGGGACTTAAACGCTCAATACAGATCAAATCGATTATAATCGCTACAGAGTCGGCACTTGACGTTGAGAGATTGGCAATGAAACAGACAACCCCCTCCGAGTCAGAGATAAATGAAGCTTACTTCGCCATGTTATCTTGGTGTTTTGTGCCTAAATTTCCCCGCAAGTCAGCCCCCTGTCTCGGCCAGTGCGAGTCGCTATTCTCGGAGCAACACGAGCAGTCGTGACTAAATTACTCGAATTCCGCTATTTTCCTTTCGTAAGATTAGAGCCATGAACAAAACAGATGTAATGAGTTGGATTTATTTTAGTCATCCAAAAAAAGCTGATATTGTCAATATTTTAATAATTATTGCCATATGGACTGTGATGGTAATTGTCGTCAATCCTTTGGGTAATTTTCCTCTTAATGATGACTGGGTTTATGGACTGGCAGTAAAATCGATTCTGGAGAAAGGTGATTTCCGCCTTCCCAGTCCAGCCCATGCTAACCTATTTTTTCAAGCCTTTTGGGGAGCCTTATTTTGCCTTCCTTTTGGATTTTCATTTACTGCATTACGCTTCTCCACTTTAACCTTAGGATTAATCGGTGCGATTGGTACTTACCTGCTGCTTAGAGAAGTTAATGCCAATCAGAAAATCTCTTTGTTGGGTGCTTTGCTGTTAGTGGTTAATCCTCTATACTTTGGATTAGCTAACAGCTTTATGACCGACGTTCCTTTTGTGGCTTTAAGTGTCCTATCTTTCTATTTTCTGATCAGGGGATTGAAGCGGGAATCAATAATTGAAGTTATTCTGGGTCTTTGCCTAGTTTATATCAATATTTTGATTCGCCAATACGCCATAGTGATTCTTTTATCATTTGCCTTGGCATACTCATTTAAAAAAGATTAAAATTAAAGTTTTTGTTTGCTAGTTCTGTGATATTTTCTTCAGGGATTTTACTGCACAGATTTTATCAAAACTGGCTTTATTCTACTGGTCGCACTCCCGCAATAGCAGAGAATGTGTTAAGTAGAAAAATCTATTTTAGATACGACATTCTCATGATTTCACTAATATACATAGGGTGTTTTATTTTCCCTATTATAGCGATATTTTTCGTAAAAAAACTAAAAGAAATATCTCGCCAACAGA
>NZ_JASJFE010000460.1:0-2594 GCF_030067735.1 Microcystis sp. M53598_WE2
CCATAAAAGCAACGTAACTCTCAACTCGATAACTAATGCAGTGGTAGGATTCTTTGAAATAAGTTATCTCATTGTTATTAAAAGGTGAACCATAAGGAGGATTACCGATTACTGCATCAAAACCGGGGTTATCCTTCCAAGAAGCGGAATCAAGATCGATAAAAACTTCAGGAAATTCCAGATCCCAATGAAAAAAACGCTTACTTTTATATAAACTAGCTGCTTGGTCTAAAATTCCTTGATCTGATCGGGGTAACTTATCCCAATTAATTGCCGATATATTACCACCGTAGCGCTGCAGAAACTCGATAGCAGTTTTAACCCCAAAAAAGCGAGAGAGGAAAACATCTAATAAACGCTTGTAGGGTTTAGCTTGACTATCAAAATCACGGAATAACTGTTCACTTGTTTCCACTTCAGCAAAAGTCGCATCGCTGAGGGTACTAATTCCCCGCATAATTTCTGCTGCCCGAAGTAACCCAACAAAAGGGCCAGTTAAAAGAGTTAATTGACCACCTTCTTCCTCAATCATAGCGGCTTCTGCGGCCTTGGCGGTAGTTCCGATCAGAGAATTACCACAACGTAAATGATGATCCAAAAAACTCAAAGGTGCGCCCACTGTGAAAGAATGTAACCAGAGACTAACCTTGGCCAATTCTACAGCCATCGGATTGATATCCACCCCATAAATACAGCGCTTCATCACCACTCTCTGCAATAATTGCGTCGGTTCAAGGGTGGGAGAATCGAGAATAATTCCCTGTTGTCGGAGATTGTCGATAATATTTTGTCGGGTGGTTTCCAACATGGTTAAAACGGGATTATCTTCGGGATAAAGATTGAGAATCTGGATTAACTCATCGGTGAGATAGTCCACTGCTTCTACTAAAAAATGTCCGCTTCCCATGGCGGGGTCACAGAGTTTAAGATCAAGTAAGGTGGTGATCGCTTTTTTTTCTAAGCGTTGTAGCTCTTTTTCTAATCCCTGCTGACTGAGATTTCCTAAACGTCTATCGCTGCTTTCTTGTCTTCGGGTGGCGATTTCTGTCATCACATCCCCGAACTGTCGCGCTCTTTGCTCTAAAATTGGTTTGAGGGTATGACTGACAATATATTTAACAATATAATCGGGAGTGTAATAGGAACCGGTGGCTTTTCTTTCTCCCCGATCATTTTCCAGATGTACCGATTCCCCCTCAATCACGATGCGATATTCCAGTAATCCTTCGTAAATTGATCCTAACTGTCGCACACCTAAAAAACTATAGTCGATCGGCTGTCCCTCAAAACGTGCTAACTTGTCTAGGATGGGCGCTAAAACCGCATCGGATAACTTATATTGACCGAGAAAACAATTCACCCGGCCTTCTTCCATGTCAAATAAACCCCCGTTGTAACGAGGTACGGCTAAATTAGCATCCCCTCGATCGACAATGCGGAATAAACTGAGGAGAGCATCGTATATTCCCGTCGAGGTGCCACTAAAGGCCTGCTGACGATCGATTTTAACGGCAATTTCTCGCGTCTTTTGCAATAAGCTGTAATCGCGATAGTCTCCCCTCACCGGCAGCAAGTCCCGCGCTTCTGCGTAGAGAAGAAATAATAATTTATACAGCAGGGATAAACTCGCTTCATACAATAAATCTGGCTGTATGTCTGTATTTAATGATACAAAACCTTGAGAAATATCGGGAAAAATGCGATCGAAGACTAACTCTTTTAACTCGTTACCCACTCTGGTGGCATAGGTGGTACTCCCCTCCCGGACGCGTTCAAGGAAATTCTGACCGTGAATATCCTTAATAAAAGCCTCTTGACGGAAAAATAACCAGAAATACGGAAATTTTTGCCGGTCTCCCCCTTCTAATAGTTCCATCAAGTCCACTAGATAAAATTCCGTGGCTGTGGAGGACGCTTGACGATAATATAAGCGCCATTCTCGACCATTGGTGAGAATACCCCAATCTACTCCCGTCCCCGTGAGATAATTGGTGATCTGAAAGGAAGGATTACTATTTTTCCAGATATCTCGCTGATCATTCTTAGAAACGTCACTAAGAGAACGTTGCCAGTATTTGGCCTCAGCGATCGCTAAAACTTGACTATAAAAGGCTCTTTCATTATTCTGGAGAGCATAGGCTTGATAACGGTCATTTTCTGTGGCAAATAGGGCATAATCTGGCCTTTCTGACCTTCCTTTTCCCCTACTGCTTACCTGCGGTATATAACTAAAACCGAGAATTTCTAGAATCGGTTGTATTAATTCTGCTTCCGTTTGCGCTTCGTTAAGAGTCGGCAAAATCGCCTTTTTTTGTTGATAAAGACTCTCTAAGCGGTAAAATGCCACCGATACATCCTCTTGCCATTCCCCAGAATCCGGCAGCCGATGCTCAAGATAGTGTTGAGAAAAAAGTGGTTTATTGCCCGTTTGTCCTGACATGGCCGATTATCCTAACATTGAGGGTATCTAGCCTAAAAATGAAGGGTTCGCAGGCAGGCACGGATTCCCATTATACAAAAAGTATATATCAAGTCTCCGATTTTGTCAAGAGTTTTGGCCAAAAAAAATCGCCAAGACTTACCACAGCCGTAGG
>NZ_JASJFE010000204.1:0-3374 GCF_030067735.1 Microcystis sp. M53598_WE2
AAAAATAAAATTGAATAAATTCAGGGAAATTTACGGTAATTTTGCCGGTTAAATCAATTCCCTGCTATCTCCATCCCAAATTACTGCTAGTACAAAAGTTTTATCTAATTTTCAATTATCGATTGAGAATAGAAATAATTCGATGATTTTGAGTAGTTTTTCCCTGAATTATAGGACGCAGTTGTTGCACCAGTTCCCTAGAGCGTCTTATTCTTGCTTCCGGTAATAAATGCTCATGGGTATCGGCAAATAAACTAGAATCTGTTTGCAGATTAAGAGTTTTTGGATTGTAGATTAAAGGCACTATATTAGACAATTCTTCAATAGTTTTTTTAACATTTTTGACAGTGGTTTCATCGGTCTTAGCATAAACCCAAGAGAGAGAAACTACTAAATCAGCACCTTTAGCTTTTAACTCCTCTTGAAATTGAGCGATGCGTTTGAGGGAGTGTTGCGAAACAGGTCGATCAAATGTTCTAGCCCACCATTTACCTGTACGATGTTTGACTACGGTAGGATCTCCTTTTTCTGTGATTGGATCTGATAAATAACCCCTAGCTTTTCCTGTTTGTATAACATCAACAGCAGTTTTTACTATAGCGCGTAAACTAGGAACTCCCATTAACCAAGTCTCGGAAACTAATTGTTCTAAGGGTATATTTCCTAAACCCGGTTTTCCAATAGCAACACCAAAGGGAACCGAACCAAATAAACCATCACCATAACCAATACCATCATCATCCAGTAACATTAAATACTCAGGAATGAGAACCACTATATCCCCCGGACGTACCTGCTCTAAAATAATTGGGCAGATGACATTTAATCCCAAATCTCCCTGTAAACCAAAGTTAAAAACTGGGATTTTTAGCTCCTGTTCGAGGAATTGAGAGTTAATACTATATTGTACTCCCGACCCCCCCGCAAAAATTATTCGTCTCGGTGCATCTATCTGCTTGGCAAAAGATACTTTTTGTTCGTACATTTGTAGGAGCCACTTTAATTCACCACCGTAGTATACGTTATAAAAAAAACCCAAAGACCAGGCCACCCCAACGGTAGCTAACCAAGGCCAAAAAGTAAACATTTTCTTCATAAGTTTAGCTCCTAGAGTTGAAGAACCAGAGGATAACTACAGAATCACTAATTCTAGTTCAAAAAAGATATAATTATCTTATCTTTCTTGCCATAATTGCCAAATAGTTGCCACATATTTCCGTCCTTTTGACAAATAATCCCAGAGATTAATTCCAGTTTTACTCTCACCATAAATGCGGGGAACGCAAAGATAAGGAACTTCCACTAACTTATAACCCAAACGATTGGCACGGGTTAATAAATCAATGCAATATTCTCCATAATCTCCCTTTAAGCGAATTTTTTCTAAAACCTGAGAACGAACGGCAATAAAACCACTGGTATAGTCGTGAACTTGATTGCCTAGCATCACGATGGCCATGCGATTAATAATCCAGCTTAACATCCGGGCCATCAGTCCGTGGGCAACATCATCACCCCCCGGAATCCAACGAGAACCTAGGGCCATATCAGCTTTTTTAGCTCGAATCGCTGTGATTAATTGCGGCACATCTTCTGGAGGCATAGACAAATCACAATCCATCCAAGTAATAATTTTAGCCCCATACAGATTAATCGCGTCGTCAATACCTCTTTGTAGAGCCGAAGTTAACCCTTTCTCGTTGATTCTGCGACACAAAATTACCCCCGATTGGAATTGCGAATCTTGGGGAGGAGTGGGATATTGTTGAGCTAAATCTTCTACTATCTGCCAAGTTTCATCGGGAGAATTATCATCCACCACTAGCACTAAATAAGGACTAGGAACACTAGCTAGTAAACGTTCAATTAATTGACTAATATTATCTCGCTCGTTATAAGTGGGTAAAATCGTACAGACTAAATCATTAGCTGCTGGAGTAATTGTGGGCTTATCCTCGGATTTTTGGGCTAGTAAACCTGTCTGAGTAGCAGATATAACTATTTCATAGAAAGGATACTTACCAATGATTCCAGAGCGATTTATGCCAATTTGAAACTTTTGTCCATCTTGGCTAAATTCCAGTTCTTCCGGTGGGGATTCTAAGAGTTGACAAGGGCGATAGGGATAGCAAACGTAAGGAAAACTAGACAATCCTTGACCGACTAATTCTTGGCATAGTTTAACCATGGCTTGACTATTTTCCACACGGAAGAAAGTTTTTTGTTTCTCCAGACCAAAACCTAAAACTTGTGCCGCATATTGATGAGAAAAGACAACAATAGAATTAGGATTCTCTTCTATGCTTTTGATAGCTGGTGCTATCCCCTGATGGGTTTTATAGAAAAATTCTCCACCTTGATAAATGTTTTTATAGACAGCTATTGCCAGTAAGATTAACAGTAAAACCAAGCTTCCCTTGGCTAGTAAAACTTCTTGGTTCGCTCCTAGAATTTTTACTTGTTCCACCGTTAATAAGGTAACAAAGGGGATAAGAGGCAATAAATATCTCGGTCCCCATTGTTTACCTCCCACCATGACTTCTCCCGGGGCAATATCGACTAAACAAGATACCCCTACTGTGTAGATAAAATAGAGAGCATAGACAAAAAGCATTTGTTTATCTAGAGATATATTGGCGATGTCAAATAGATAACAACTGGCTAAAAGTATCAGGAAGTAAATTATATTGTCCTTGACTAACGCCTTGGTTTTGACCATTCCTTGCTGGCGAAGATTGACGAGAACAGCCAAGATGATAATCGCCGTTACACTAATTAAAGTGACGGGAATATCCTTGGCAAAATTCAATTGTTGACCGCTCCAAGTGAGCAAGTAAGCTAAGGGAATTATACAGATAGGAAAATGCAGCAAAAAAGAGCTATTCAACTGATAAAAACTGGTCAGGGCTTCTTGAATACGTTTTTTCCAAGAAAACTCCTCAAGGACTAACAGAGCGTGAACTCCTAGAAAACGATTATAAATTAACTTATTGCAAAACCACAGTACAAACACACTAACAATCATACCTAGCACAAAAACAAAAGCTATTCGATTGGTTAGCAGAAATTCAGAAAAATTAAGATTTTGCTCGGTTGAATACCAAGCAAAAATTGAGGTTTGTTCTGGAGTTAACCCCAAGAAAACTAATAAAGTTAAAGTTGCCACTAGGGCCAGACATTCGGAGCGGAACCATACCGATAAACCCACTAGAAATCCGCCTAATAAATTGGGCAGCCAGCCACTATTAGCTGTATCGGGTAGAAAAAAAGCGATAACAATTCCCAAAAATCCTAAAGTAACAGCGAGGGTATGTTCACAATATATGGCACTGTATAGAGTTAAGGGAGAAGCAAAAATCAAAATAACTAATCCC
>NZ_JASJFE010000772.1:0-1486 GCF_030067735.1 Microcystis sp. M53598_WE2
AAAAACTGTGGAGGTCAACTATCGGAGGATAGAAAGAAAATAACTTTCACAGATAAGAAAAATATTGGCACGGTTAAACTGAAAGGAACCAGAGACCTAAACTTTTACCCTATAGACCAAATTAAACGAGTTAGGATTGTTAAACGAGCAGACGGTTACTATGTCCAATTCTGTCTTAGCGTTGATATTCGGGAATATGCGAAACCGTTAGAGCCGACTAAAAGATGTGTGGGATTGGATGTAGGTTTAAAAGTTTTCTACGCTAACAGTGATGGGGAAACGGTAGAGATACCGCAATACTATCGCCAGGCAGAAAAAAGATTAAACCGTTTGACCCCCTCTTGCCCCCCGACGTCGGGAAGGGCTGAATAATCTTTGCTGTCAAAACGCATCAACCTGACGCAAGAAAAATTTATTTTTGTAAATAATAATTTCAACTCGCTCGCTACTAGCATAGGATAGAAACGTCGAATTTTCAGGAGGAGTGACGATGAAAGACAGTTCTATATTCCGACGTTTCCCGCAGCTATTTGCGGGTTTGTCGGTGCTATCGATCGCTCTCGTCTTGAGTTCCTGGATAGCGGCGCGCTCCCTCTTAGCGGTGAAACGGGCCAGCGATGTTTTTGTCGTGACTGGTTCGGCAAAAAGGGCGATTACATCCGATTATATTCTCTGGCGTTTATCGGTTTCCAGTCAACAACCCACCGCCCGCGAAGCCTATCGCGATCTGATCCGGCAAACCGAGCGGATACGAGCTTATCTCAAAGAAAAACAAGTTCCCGACGACGCAATCACCACCAACGCAATCGAGACGATGGCGATTCCCGAAGTAACAGCTAACGGCCAGGAAACTGGGCAAATTCTTGCCTATCGCCTCAGCCAACGCTTCGAGATCCGAGCGGGGGATGTGGCCCGTTACACGGAACTTTCTAGGCAGGTAACGGAATTGATCGAGGAGGGAATTAGCCTCGTCTCTGAACCCCCCCAATACCTTTACACCCAACTCGATAAGCTGCGGGTGGAAATGGTGGCGGCAGCGACCAAGGATGCGAGAGCCAGAGCCGAAGCGATCGCCAGTAGTACTGGCAGTCGGGTGGGAAGGGTGCGCGATGCGAAAACGGGAGTTTTTCAGATCACCTCGCGCAATTCCACCGACGTGAGCGATTCGGGAATTTACGACACTTCCTCGATCGACAAAGATATTACTGCGGTCGTTTCGGTGACGTTCGGGATCGAGTGAATTACAAGACAATCCTTAGTGCTGTCCAGACAGGGGAGCCTCTGTGCTAGAGCTAGACTTGACGTTGACATCCTCGCCGCCGTAAAACGGACGGCGATTCCCAAACCTCACGATTTAGGTTTCTGCTTGGGGTCCCGAAGGATTTTTCGCACCTGCCTTAACAGATTTACTCTGTTCTGGTCTTATGGTCGCTCTACAGACTGACACCGCAAGCCCTGCGGCCAAAATATTTTTACTGGCGTTAAT
>NZ_JASJFE010000432.1:0-9536 GCF_030067735.1 Microcystis sp. M53598_WE2
ACAGGAAATCACGAAACTTTCCGGGTTAGATATTTTGATGGCTACCCATTCTCCTGATATTATTAATGATCGTTGGGATTTGACAGTTGAATTAGAGAAACCAAAGCAAAAAAGCAAAGATGAGAGAACAGATAACACCTGACAGAATTGCCAATAGCATTCGTTTACTACGCAGCGCTCATGAGGGAGTTTTTTTAATTGTTGAAGGTCATAGTGATAAACTTATTTATGAGCGATTAGTAAACAAGCAAGAGGTTAGGGTGACAATTGCCTCTGGTAAAAATAATGCTATCAAAGCATTATCCATCTTAGAAAAAGAAAATTTTCGCCGAGTTGTTGCTGTTATAGATGCGGATTTTTCGAGAATAGAACAGCAAATTCCCGACAGTAATAATCTCTTTTTAACCGATGAACATGATTTGGAAATGATGTTAATTAAATCTGCCGCTTTCGATAAATTATTAAAAGAACGAGGAAGTGAAGAAAAAATTGCAGCTTTTCCCAAAGATATTAGAGAAACTTTACTAAAGTTAGGTCAGGAAATTGGTAAATTAAGATTGCTATCTCTTAGAAATGAGTTAGATTTAAAGTTTGAAGGATTAAAGTTTGGTAAGTTTATTGACAAAGAGAAGCTGTCAATCAATATTGACGAATTAATTAGAAGTATCAAAAATCATTCTCAGAAACTGTCTTTAGACGAACAGCAAATTAAACAGGATTTATCGGTAATTAGCGATGAAAATCATGATCCGTGGCAGCTATGTTGTGGACACGATTTTATCAGTATTTTAGCGATCGCACTCTGCAAGGTTTTAGGTACATGGAATGCTAATGATGTTAAAAAAGAAGACTGGGAAAGAGAGTTAAGATTAGCTTATGAGTTATCTTATTTTTATCAAACACAAATATATCAACTAATGGTCAATTGGCAATCTAATAATCATCCTTATCAAATATTCTGATTTGGCTTATTGCCTTAAGTTTGAGATGATATATTTAACAAATCGGCTCGACTTTGTGTTATAATCAAAGCAAGGCTTTAAAGACGATATTCTCAGCAAATTATGCCTATTGTTCTTCCTGGCACTCTAATTTCACTGAAAGATTAATTTAACCTTGATCTGTCGGGATTGATTTCTTAACCTGTTAATAAATTGATTTTTTCCCCAGTCAGGCTAGAATCAGTAGGATTAGCATCCAAGATAATCGGGGTAACTTTGGTTAATCTGGGGCAGTGTAGCCTAAAAAAACGCCAAAAATAGTCAAATTTAGACTTGAGTGGCTTCTTACTAACTGTTTAATCTATTATTTAGGTATTAGACTCTATGGCTAAAGCTTCTACCGTAACTTCCGAAATCGATCTTAAAGATTCGCAATATTACTTTAACCGAGAATTAAGCTGGTTAGAATTTAATCGTCGCGTGCTTTATGAAGCACTTGATCCTCGGACTCCCCTACTGGAAAGATTAAAATTTACCGCCATTTTTTGTGCCAATCTCGACGAATTTTTTATGGTACGGGTGGCAGTTCTTAAACAACAGGTAGAGGCAAATGTAGCCGTTTTAAGTGCCGATGGCCGGACTGCCTCGGAACAGCTAACCGAGATCAGTAAACGTCTGCGTCCCCTTGTACAACAGCAGGATCGTCTTTTTGAACACACCCTAAAAAATCTCTTAGTGGAACAGGGAATTCATCTGATTAACTATGTAGATTTACATCAAGAACAGCGCAATTATCTCCATGATTACTTTGAACAAAATATTTTCCCCGTTTTAACTCCTCTAGCGGTGGATCCTAGTCATCCTTTTCCCTATATTTCTAATCTTAGTCTCAATTTAGCCGTAGTCGTTCGCGATCCCGACACCGATAAAGAACTATTTGCCAGGGTGAAAGTGCCGCAGGTTTTCCCCCGTTTTCTGGCATTATCCAAAGAATTACGCCACCAAGACGGAAAAGCTTCGATTTGGACGGGAGTACCGCTTGAACAGGTGGTAATGCACAATTTAGAGGCACTTTTCCCCGGCATGATCATTCAAGAATGTTATCCTTTTCGGGTGACGCGCAACGCCGATATCTCCGTCGAAGAAGATGAGGCCGATGATTTATTATTAGCGATCGAGGAAGAAGTACGCAAGCGCCGCATCGGTAAATCGGCAGTACGTCTGGAAATCCACAGTTCTACCCCTAGCAATATTAAAGACCGGATCATGCGCGATCTCGGACTTGAGGAGATCGATGTTTACGATGTGGATGGACTGCTGGGACACAAAGATTTATTTTATTTTCTGTCTTTACCCTGTCCCGAACTGAAAGATCCCCCTTGGAATCCCGTCACTCCAACGGTTTTACAGGGATTGCGAGAAATAGTTGACGGTAACGAAGACGGGATCCTAGAACAGGATGGCGAAGATATTTTTACTTTAATTCGCAATAACGATATTCTCGTTCATCACCCTTACCATTCCTTTAGTGCCTCAGTACAACAGTTTATCGCCCAGGCGGCCCATGATGCCCATGTTTTAGCGATTAAAATGACTTTGTATCGTACTTCCGGAGATTCCCCGATTGTCAATTCCCTGATTGCAGCGGCGGAAAATGGGAAACAGGTAGCGGCGTTAGTGGAACTAAAAGCACGCTTTGATGAGGAAAATAACATTACTTGGGCGAAAAAGCTCGAACAAGCCGGAGTTCACGTTGTTTATGGCTTAGTTGGTCTAAAAACCCATACGAAAGTGGTTCTCGTGGTCAGAAAAGAAGGGGATAAAATCCGTCGTTATTTCCATATTGGCACGGGCAATTATAACCCAAAAACTGCCAAATTATACACTGATTTGGGTTTACTTAGCTGTCGTGAGGATTTGGGGGCAGATATCACCGATTTATTTAACTTTCTGACTGGATACTCCCGTCAGCAATCCTATCGCAAACTTTTAATTGCTCCAGTGAGTTTGCGAAAACGGATGTTAGCAATGATCGATCGCGAGGCCAAAAACTGTAAAAATGGCGGTACGGGGCGCATTGTCGCAAAAATGAACTCTATTGTCGATAAACCGATTATAGAAGCTTTATACGCCGCTTCTCGTGCTGGCGTGCAGATTGACTTAATTATTCGCGGCATCTGTTGTTTACGACCCGGATTGCCAGAAATAAGCGAAAATATCCGAGTAATTAGCATTATCGGCCGCTTTTTGGAACATTCCCGCATTTTTTACTTTTACAATGATGGTCAGGAGGAGGTTTATATTGGTAGCGCCGATTGGATGACGCGGAACCTGACTCGTCGCGTGGAAGCAGTGACACCCATCGATGAACCAGCGATCGCCAAGGAACTAGAAGAAATTCTCGGCATTATGTTGTCAGATAACCGGCAAGCATGGGAATTACAATCCGACGGCAGTTATATTCAGCGTCGTGCTGCCAACCAGGGACAGGAAAGCAGTACCCATGTAATTTTAATGGACAAGGCCTTTAAATCTGCGGGTATTAGTCCATAGGAACAGTTATCAGTTATCAGTTATCAACATTTTTCGCGGGTTAGACACAATGGCTGAAAATCTAGAGTTTTCGTTGAGGTGCGTCGATGCCTTGTCCAGTAAGGCTTTGAGCCTCATGACCGAGGTGACTATTGAAAATTATTATTAATTATGGCTTATTTTTCAGTATCCCACGAAAAATTGCTGTACAATCCTTGCACAGCTTAGTTTTGCCAAGCTAGTCTTGCTTCCAATTCGTGAAGCGTATGAATGGAAACCACTCATTTGTTGGCTAAGTCCGTTGAAATTCTGGGCTATACTTGCTTCCAATTCGTGAAGCGTATGAATGGAAACACCTCGAAGGTCAAAGTTTGATTGCGTGTCGTCGCTTCAACTTGCTTCCAATTCGTGAAGCGTCTGGATGGAAAAACGAAAGTTACCTGGCTGCGACAACACATATAATGAAAACGTCGATCGAGTCAATTAAAAAAAATTCCCAGGCGAGCTTGCTTCTAATTCGTGAAGCGTGTGAATGGAAACAATGTGTAGGGTTAATTCATGAATTAACCCTACAATTTTTTTACTTCCAATTAGTGAAGCCTCTGAATGGAAACATACCCAAACAACATCCGTCCGCTACAATATTTCTCGGATAATGCCCCTAACGTAGGGGTGGGGATTGTCCTAGCGGGAAAACCCCACCCCTACCCTAGCGGCGATCTAGCTATTTCCTCCTAGAAGAGGCTAAACACAAGGACGCTGAGTGCCTTTTTGTTAATCTATTGCCGATATTTCACGGGAACTATTTGTTAGGATCGAAAAATCTTTACGTTCAGCTACAACCATGAGCGCTCTTGTCAAACCCTCTAGCCTGATTCCCAAAGGATTGCGGGTACAACAGATTAATAATCTCACCCTATTCAAATTTACAGATGAACTGGGCGATCGGATGCAGACGCTTCTTGACAAGAAAAAAGCTGATGATCTCACCCCGGAGGAAGTCCTTGAGCTAGAAGCGATTGGCGAACTCGACCAAATTTTCAGCTACATCAACGCTGTCATTGCCGCCAGAGTAAATGGTCATTCCTAAATCGCTCCACCATATTGTTCGACAACGCGCTAGGTTTCAGTGTGAATACTGTCACTATCCCGAACTCCTCAGTGATGCTCTCACCCTGTTTTTACATTGGCGCAAGTCATGCTATATTATGGGCTGTGGCTCTTCGTTACTTGGCATGATTCCATCAGGGGGCATAAATCGAAGCAATGTCTTTCTGTGTAAGGGTTTTATCCTTTATAACCCCCCTCCATTGCATAACACAAACCGAAGAGCCTAAACTGCTAAAAGCTGAACTTTTTCTGGATCGGCTAGAAGAAATCACAAACCAAGCTTCTGACGGTATTCAGAAAGCCAAGCTTTAAACCGTTCGCAGTACCCAAATCAAACTATCTCTTTCATTTAATCAACTCAAACTACTGGAGAGGCTCATGGTTGAAACTACAACAAAACTCAAAAAGTTTACGATTTTACATTCCAATGATATGCACGGCGACTTTTTAGCGGAGGCTAAAACTGGACAAGGTGGTTTGATCGGCGGGTTATCATTGCTTTCTGGTTATATCAATCAAGTGCGTCAAACGGAAAAAAATACACTTTATGTTATTTCAGGTGATATGCTTCAAGGTTCGATGATTGATACCGAATTTAAAGGCTTATCAACCATGGAAATCATGAATTACCTAGCACCTAATGTAGTGACTTTAGGAAACCACGAATTAGACTATGGCTTTCCTCATTTGCTCTTCTTAGAAAAAATGGCAAACTTTCCTATTGTTAATGCCAACTTGTACATTAAAAAGTACGGTAAAAGGTTGATGAACCCCTATATCATCCTCAATGTAGATGGATTTGATGTTATGTTCATTGGTATTGTCACCGAAGAGGTTCTTAGTGCCTTAAAGCTGGACAAAAGCATTGGTACATTTGTTGGACTAGAAGATGCAGCGGCTGAAGTTGGTAAGATCTGTAATACCTACAAAAATGAAGATATTGATTTGACAATTCTCCTAACTCACATTGGTTTTGAAGAGGATCAAAAGTTAGCGGCTATGTTAGACCCTGAGTGGGGGGTGGACATGATCATTGGTGGACATTCTCATACACTTTTAGAACAGCCGGCCCAAGTAAACAACATTTTAATCACCCAGGCCGCCGTTGGGACTGATCAGATCGGACGTTTCGATATTACAGTAGACGACGATACGAACAGCATTGTCGAATGGAAATGGGAACTTATTCCTATTAATGATCAGGTAGCTAGTCCTGACGTAGATTTGCAAAATTTTATCAATACCTACAAAGAACAAGTAGATCGCAAGTACAATCGTATTGTTAGCCGTTTAAATCGTCAATTGACTCATCCCGTGCGCGAACAAGAAACTGAGTTAGGTAATTTAATCGCTGATATCTTCTTAGAAATAGATACGATTGATGTCGTGCTTGTCGGTAGTGGTTCCATACGAGGTAAAGAATTAGGGCCTGTGGTCACTCTTGAAGATCTTAAGAAGGTTTATCCGTATGATGGTTCTCTTTATAAAATTAAAGTTACTGGAGCGCAACTGACAAAGGTATTTACCCATTTTCTGCGCCCAGAAAACAGAAAGCCTGGGGAAAGTCAATGTTATCAAATCAGCAAAGGTGTTCGAGTAGTTTATAACAATACTAAGAAAGCAATTGAATCTTTCAGTATTAATGAACAACCTGTAGAGGCTGATCGTTTATATGTAATCTGCGTGCAAGATTATCATTATCAAAATTCGCTGAAGAGTTTGAATCTCACGCCTGAAGAAATAGCTAACGCTAAAGTTGTTACTACTTCAAGCCAAGGTGTTCTTGAAGAATATTTAAGTACTCATCAACTCCTTGACGGTCAGGTGGAAGGACGCTGGACTTTTGTTAACTAGAGTTTATGACTCTACCCAATTCCTGAAGCGTCTGAATGGAAACTTAGGCACGATTAGCAAATCCAACAATGTTTGAAACTTGCTTCCAATTTGTGAAGCGCCTGAATGGAAACGATGTGTAGGGTTAATTCATGAATTAACCCTACAATTTTTTTACTTCCAGTTCATGAAGCGTCTGGTACTAAATTCGGTTATTAAAGACTGATTATCTATTCCCATTTTGCCGTTCGGCTATCCTGATATGTAGCCTATAATCAACGGATTTAGTCTCAGTTATCAGTTATCAGTTATCAGTGGGTAAGTAATCAGTGATCAGATGTGATACTAAATCTGGTTATTAAAAAATGATTATCTATTGCTCCTTTTGCCTATTGCCTATTGCCTATCCTGATATGTAGCCTATACTTAACGGATTTAGTATGACTAACTGGTTGAGAGGTTAAACCATCTCAAAAGCTGAGAGTAAGCATCTTGATCTGTATTTTCTCAACCAGTCAAATCAAGCAAAAATCCTAATAATAATTACCGACTTTGCGATGGTGAACAGCCGTTAAACCATCAGGTTTAGAAACGCGACCATCGGTGACTTTATTATAAACAATCCAGTGGTCAGCACATTCCATGCGACTAACTACCTCACATTCTAAATAAGCGAGGGCATCGGCTAAAATCGGCGAACCATTATTAGCGGTGCGAGTATTGACTCCTGCAAAACGATCTTCCCCCGGTCCGAAACGTTTTAAAAAGTGTTTCATCAGGGTTTGATAATTGCCTTCTTCCAGAATATTTAAAATGAATTGATCCCCCACTTGCAGTAAAGACTCGATCGCCCGATCTTTGGCCACAGCAACGGTAAAACCGGGAGGATCAAAACTTGCTTGAGTCACCCAAGAAGCGACCATTGCCCCGCTTCTGTCTCCTTTCTTGGTGGTAATAATATATAGACCACCGCTAATCCGTCCGATGGCTTTATCGAGGTCAGTATCGAGGGATTTTCTTTGTTTAACTTTTACCTCTTGGGTTAATAGTTGTCCCATATCTGTCCCCGCTTCTTCACAGCGTTGATAGAGACTCTCGTTAGGAGTTTCTGTGCTACGAATGGGATCGAAAGCTTTGGTTAAGCCAACTTCACGAAACTTATTAAATAGAGGTAAAATCGGTTCATCATCATCCCCTTGAGATTCAAACATTCCGAGGTATTGTTTGGGGTTAACCGAGGCGAGAATTGTGCCTAGATTCCCCGTAATTTCTTGGGCATGAATACCAGAAACGGGGGGAGTACCGATGACGATTCCCACCGCGGAAGAAGCTAATTCTTTTACCTCTTGGGGATCGGCGGATTTCAGGTCTAGAGTTTCTACGGCCACACCGGTTTTAGTAATACCTTTGGCAATAGATTGACAGAGGCGATCGCTATAACCATAATCGGAAACATAGAAAACTGCGACGGTTTTTTCTGCCTTAGTTTGTGCCTGACTCCAATCACGATAATGGGTCAATAATTCAGTAACATTATGTTTTAATAACGGTCCATGACCATTAGCCACGAGATTAATATTACCCAGGGGTTCCATCCGTTTCATCGCCGCTAGTACCGAACGAGCATTAGGAGCCATTAAACATTCATAATAGAAACGATAATCCGGTTCAATAACACTTAATTGCTCATCGTAAAGATCATCGGAACAGTAGTGCATTCCGAAGGCATCACAGGTAAATAAAATTCCCGAACCGTGATCGTAGGTAAAAATAGTATCGGGCCAGTGTAAGTTAGGAGCATTAACAAATTCGAGAATGTGACCGTTGCCTAGGTCTAACTGATCGCCATTTTTGACCAGTTGACGTTGAAAGGGATGATGAACTAAATTCTCTAAAAACTGAATTGCTACTTTCGACCCAACGACGGTAATATTGGGAGCGAGTTGCAATATATCTCTGACTAACCCACTGTGATCGGGTTCGGTATGACTGATAATTAAATAATCGATTTCTTGGGGGTTAATTAATCCGTTGAGACTATCAAAATATAGTTGACGGAATTTTTCGTGAGAGGTATCCACAAGGGCGATTTTTTCCCCACGAATCAGATAGGAGTTATAAGTCGTACCGTTTTGTAATCCGAATTCAATATCGAAGCGATCGCGATCCCAATCGAGGGAACGAATAGCGGTAGTGTCTGCGGTGAGATCGGCCACCTGCACGGTGAGACGTTTTGTTTTGACTGGTGTAGCAACCATCGAACCCCTCCTTATTGTTAAGTTTTTTATACTTTGTCTCTATTGTGCCACGAGGAAATAAGATATGGGGATTTATTTTCCCATAATTACTGATAACAGTTATCTTAATGGTCAGGTAGGAGTCGATCGTCGATACCGAATTAGCTTATACTTCATCTTTATGAGAAAAGCTCTCTATCGATCTGTGTGGGGAAATGGGTCTTATACATTCCAGTCAAATTAAATTTGAGGCGTTGCTGATTTCAGATATGAATCTTCTTTTCTGGGATTTTTAAAACCTAGACCCAAACTAACTTTTGGATACGATTGAACGCCTTTATTAGCTGTCACCGTCTTTTTAACAGTTCATATTTATCCCCCAATGTGAAAATTGGCCGTCTTTGTAGGCAAGGGTAAAACTGGATAAATAATCTTGACCGTCTAAATCGAGATTAAAGGCAGAAAAGCAGACCCACAGACTACGTTTATCAACGGCGACAGAGCGACTAAAAATTTTACTGAGAGTATTGGCAGTCAGTCCAGTGTGTTGGCTAAGAATGTCTAAGGTGCAGCGAGTGTTTTGTTTTATTTCCCAATTCACTTTAGCACGGTGCAGTTTTTGGTAGCCGATAGAGGTTAAGATTACGCCGCGCTGACGAGAGGATTTACCCTTTGACTGTTCCATAAGTTACCTCATCAACATAGAGATTAGCAGAATTTTCCATTATGGTAATCAGTGGGAATACAAAAAATTACTTTTTTTACAATATTTAGGGTCTGCTGAAAAAGTCATTGAAAAGTACAGGTCTCTTAATCAATGATTTCACTTAGCTACAAGCATAAGCTTTAGTTGTTGATTAATTTTTAAATTATAACTTATCCT
>NZ_JASJFE010000096.1:0-2321 GCF_030067735.1 Microcystis sp. M53598_WE2
CAGCTGAACTTAATCAAATGCGCTGCCAGTCCAACCAATTAAGAGCTATCAGCAGTCAGCTTTGAATCAGTTATCAGTTATCAGTTATCAGATGCCAGTTTTCAGTTTACTGATTACTGTTTACTGTTTACTGATCACTGAAAAACCCCCAAACCCAGTATGATAATTGCTATATGAGTAAATCTAAGGAAAAAAACCGGATTGCCTATCAGGAATTTGGAGATAAAAGCAATTCTCAAGCTTTTGAGCGTTCCATCCCTGAATTACCCCCAAATCAGCAGAATTTGCGAGTACAAACCTCCCGCTCCGGTCGTGCGGGAAAAACCGTTACCATGGTTACAGGTTTTCAATGCCAAACCGAAACTCTGACGAAATTATTAAAACAGTTAAAAACTGCTTGCGGAACGGGTGGTACAGTGAAAGAAAATACCATTGAGATCCAAGGAGATCATCGCCAAAAAATTGTACAAATTCTCATTGAATCGGGTTACAAAGCCAAAATTAGCGGAGGATAGCTTAAAATCATGATTCCCTCTTGGTTGCTTATCGGTGTCGTGGGATTTTTGGTAGCGTTAGCTGGGGGATTACTCAATTCTCGCGATGTACGTTGGTTTGCGCGATTGCGTCGTCCCGATTGGTTAACCTTTGAAAGATTAATCCCTCTTATCTGGACAATTATCTATATTTGTGGGGCAATTTCTGCTTATTTAGTCTGGGAAGCTCAACCGGCTAATCGCTGGTTTTTGATGGCTTTTTATCTGTTGGTGGAATTGACTATTACTGCCTATACTCCCGTCACCTGTAAACTACGCAGTCTCAAAGCGGGAACGATTATCGGAGGTACGGGTTTTTTCTTGGGTTGTCTTCTGGCGCTATTGGTTTTCCCTGTTTCTTCTTGGGCGGGCATCCTACTCTTACCCTACCTGATTTGGAGTCCGATCGGTACCTATGTGACTTGGGAAATGAGCCATCTCAATCCTCGGGATGTATAGATAGGTAAAGTGGGATGGGTTAATTTTTAACCCATCCCACAGATCTTATTGCCATCTACCAACTTGAAAATCTAGACTGTTTTTTCCGCTCTAACTCGCTCTACCCTGCGAGGAATGGAGCAATCAAGGAAGTTAGGAACCTCCTGACGACAGTGAGGACAATACCAGTAGGCACGACTAGCCACAAGGTGACGAAGGGTAATTCCCGAACATATAGGGCAGTTGTGCATGGATTGTTAGACTAATTTTAAAAGCTTTTAAAATTGTCCTACCTCCTGAAATAATCTTAAACAAAATCGCCGCTCTTTAACTCTAACTTTAGGTAGAAACCTAGTGTTTCTTTCGATAGACTTCCCAGAAAATACCTAAGGATGAGGACGGAAAAGATGGGAATGTTGCGGGTGATAAAGTTGCGATCGAGTTCCTGTAATCTGGTTTAAAGCGGGACTAATTAGATAAAGGGTAGTTCTAGTTAAATTTTCCCGATGGGTTAATTGGGCCATCTCTGACAGGGGGACAACCCAGATTTTTTCGTCGGGCCAACCGAGACGAAAACAAACGGCCACCTGTTGCTCTGGCCCGTAGTATTGTAGGAGTTTTTCCTGGGCTTTGTCAACGTGACGGGCGGCTAAATATAGGCATAAACTGGCTTTATGGGCGGCTAAAGAGGCTAATTCTTCACTTTCTGGCATGGGAGAGGCTTTTCCTTCCACCCGGGTTAGAATAATTGTCTGGACTAATTCCGGAATCGTTAATTCTAGGGCTAATTTGGCCGCTAATCCTTGAAAGGCACTAATTCCGGGGATTAGCTGAAAGGGTATATCTGCTGCTGTCAAAAGCTCAATTTGTTCTTGGATGGCACTATAGAGACTTAAATCCCCCGATTGCAGTCGCACCACCGCTAAACCCCGACGCACGCGATCGATCATTAAAGGGATAATTTCCTCTAGGGTGATGCTACTGGTGGGAATTAACTCGGCATCTTGACGAGTATCCTCAAGAATCTGTTTAGGGACGAGGGAATTAGCAAAGAGGATAACATCGGCTTTTTGGAGAATTTTATAGGCTTTTACCGTCAATAATTCCGGATCTCCGGGTCCCGCACCAATAAAATAGACGGCCGGGGAGAGCGCCGAGGAGTCAATTAAAGTCATACTAAATCCTGTTTAAAAGGGGTGTGGGGTGTAGGGTGTGGGGATGTGGGGATGTGGGGATGTGGGGAGAATAAATAAAAACAATCTCCTGACTCCTGAATACTGAATCCTATCATCGAAAATTTTGGGTCTGAAACCCCGTCGTTCTACGACGGCTTTACTGTTAAATCTTAGC
>NZ_JASJFE010000976.1:0-1538 GCF_030067735.1 Microcystis sp. M53598_WE2
CTCTGATCGATTGGATAAATTATCTCGTAACTGGACGTAAATTATCCCAATTAGGTACTGGTAATATCGGTGTAACTGCCGCTTTTTACCATGGGGGTAAATTGGTGGGAATTTTGGCGGTAATTTCGGAAGCAGCCAAGGGAATTATCGTTATTTTCCTAACCCGTTTATTTTTTCCCACCGGCTCTTCTTGGGAATTATTAGCTTTAATTGCCTTAGTCATGGGGCGCTATTGGTTAGGAAAAGGTGCGGGAACTACTAATGTTTTCTGGGGATTAATCGTTCACGATTTTGTCGCTGTTTTTCTCACCTCAATCATTAGTGGGATTAGCTTTACTATTTTTCGAGAAAAATCTACGGGTAGATTGGTAGGATTATTTTTATTAGCTTTAATTCTCACCTTGCGCCGTCCCCACGATTCAGGTTATATTATAACTGCCATTGCTTTAGCCTGTTTATTAGGGGCAATTTTTCAAAAAATCCCCGATGATTTAGACTTACCAGAAGCAAGTGTTAATAATGAATCAAAAACTATGTTTCGTTTTTTTCGTGGAGATCGATCGATCCGAACCCTTGATGACAATCTGGCAGCTTCAAAAGTGGGACAAAAGGCCGCCACTTTAGCCGATCTTAAGCGTGCCGGTTATCCCATTCCTAGGGGTTGGATTTTACCACCAGGAGATGATCCACAACCGTTAATAGAATCTCTTCATCCTGATATTAATCATCCCTTAGTCGTGCGATCTTCCGCTATTGGAGAAGATAGTGAAACCGCATCATCTGCGGGACAATATACTACAATTCTTAACGTTGTTGATCGAGAAAATTTAGCGGCGGCGATTTTAAGTTGCCAAACCTCCTATAATAGTCCTAATGCTGTTAATTATCGACTCGATCGAGGTCAAGAAAACACAGCCATGGCTGTGTTAATCCAAGAACAAATTCGAGGAGTTTTTTCGGGAGTTGCCTTCAGTCGCGATCCGATTAATCCTCTCAGTTTAGATGTAGTTATTGAAGCTTTACCTGGAGATGCCACCAGAGTTGTATCGGGAAGAATTACCCCCGAAAGTTATCGAGTTAATTTAGAAGAAAATATCATCATCGGAGCGGGAGATATTCCCCCGGCTATTATTCAACAGGTAGCTAATCTTTGTCGGCAATTAGAAAACCTTGATCATGGCATTCCCCAAGATATAGAATGGACTCATGACGGACGAAAATTATGGTTATTACAGTGCCGTCCTATCACTAATTTACAGCCAATTTGGACAAGAAAAATTGCGGCTGAAGTTATCCCCGGGGTGATTCGTCCTTTACCTTGGTCAATTAATCGTCCTTTAACCTGTGGAGTTTGGGGAGATATTTTCCAGTTAGTTTTAGACAAAAAAGCTCTCGATTTGGACTTCAATGAAACAGCGACTTTACACTATCAAAGAGCCTATTTTAATGCTTCTTTGTTAGGAACAATTTTCCGTCGCATGGGATTACCTCCAGAAAGCTTAGAATTCCTGACCAAAGGGGCAAAGTTTACCAAACCA
>NZ_JASJFE010000195.1:0-1677 GCF_030067735.1 Microcystis sp. M53598_WE2
ATTAACGCCAGTAAAAATATTTTGGCCGCAGGGCTTGCGGTGTCAGTCTGTAGAGCGACCATAAGACCAGAACAGAGTAAATCTGTTAAGGCAGGTGCGAAAAATCCTTCGGGAAAGAAACAGAAACCTAAATCGTGAGGTTTGGGAATCACCGTCCGTTCACGGCGGTGAGGATGTCAACTTATGGCTTCTGGCGTTGAAACAAATTTTGTTTTAGAGCTAACCTTTGAGCAAGAGCAGAATAGGAGGATATGTCAACCATGTTAACCACTGATCTAGAGATAAGACTAGCAGCTTTAGAAGCTGAAGTAGCACTGCTTAAGCGTTTGCTACCTACTGTCAGCGAAACTCCCTGGTGGGAAAAAATTGTCGGCACTTTTGCTGACGATCCGGTTTACGAAGAGGCAATGCAGTTTGGTCAAGAGTACCGCCAGTCTCTAAAACCTTTAGCCGAGGAAGCATCCGAACCCTGAAATGTATCTCCTTGACACCGATCATATTAGTATTCTCGATCGCGGGGGTCAACTGGCACAACAATTGCTGAAAAAACTGGCTGCTATTACAAGCAGCGAAGTTGCCACCACAATTATCACCTACGAAGAACAAATGCGGGGATGGATCAGTTACATAGCCAAGACCAGTTCGATTGAAACCCAAGTTGTTGCCTATCGAAGGCTAGAAAAGCACCTCGCTAATTATCGCACGATTCCCATTGTCGGCTTTGATGAAAAGGCAGGTCAAGTTTTTCAAGAACTTCGGGTAACTTACCCTCGTTTGGGTTCGATGGATTTGAAGATTGCTGCTATCTCAATGGTTAATCAGGCTATCCTGCTGACGAGAAATCTCTCAGATTTTGGGCAAATTGCCGGTTTAAGAGCAGAAGATTGGACGATTACAAGCAACTGAATTACCTATGGAAAACGTTTCATCAGTTCATTGTATGGCTTCTGGCTGGGATTTAGCAGTTAATAACCGCAATGGTCAACTCGCTCTTGTGGTTGAGGTCAAGTGCAAAACCAACGTATCCCCAGAATGGGCGGCAAAACTCCGACGCAATATTCTGGCACACGGTACTTTTGCCAAGGCTCCCTATTTTTTGCTGGTCTTTCCTGACAGATTTTACTTATGGAGTAATGTTGGGGCTTTTCAGGAGCAGAGTGAACCTAGTTATCTGATTGATGCCAGTCCCATTCTTCAGCCTTATTTTCAACGAGCAGGGGTAACGACTGACCAAATTAGTAGGCAAAGTCTTGAACTAATTGTTGCTTCCTGGTTGGGAGAGATTATTCATTCTGAAAAGCCGCCTGAAGCTCTCGATGATTCTCAGCGTTGGTTGATTGATTCAGGGTTGTATGCTGCTTTAGTCGGAGGAAAATTTCGGCATGAGGCGGCGGCGTGAATATCTATGTTGAAACAAATTTTGTTTTAGAGCTAACCTTCGAGCAAGAGCAGAATAGGAGTATATATCAACCAAACTACTTTTCTCGGGTAAAGCATTAGAGTTGAAAACCTCAAGAAATCAAGTGGTAGGAGAAGCTGAAATTAGCTTTAAGTGCTTCACAAAAGGAATAAAATCTTTATCTGAAAAAAGGAGCGGAAGATTATTTTCAATACAAAAGGAGGCAATAATAACATCAGCAGTTTTCCTAATAGTTATCCCCTTCTTGCGTAACTGGC
>NZ_JASJFE010000852.1:0-1314 GCF_030067735.1 Microcystis sp. M53598_WE2
AGATTATTTCTCAAATCCCAAAGTTTTTTAATCACTTGAGGCTCAGGATATTCTCCCAATTTCCTTATGATTTCAGCACGGATATCGCTATCCTGTTCCTTTTCTAGTTGAGCTAACAACCCATTAATAATGGTGTTTTCCATTTTTAAATCAATCTCCTGGATTGGTGGTCTTCTCATCCGCACTAATTTTGTCTGACAGTAAAAGACTGCTCTAATTGAGAATTTTCAGCGTAGCGTGTTCGCAAAACTCTCACTGATTCATCGTCATTAATGTCAACAAAATAGCCCTTTTTAAAGAGAATCCTTCTTAGGGAAGTAATTCCCACCCGCTCATCTAACTCAAGGTAATCCTTAAGATGGGATCCTAGATTTTTGTTGAAATCCGCGTTTAGATTTTTTGGGCTATGATTGAACATTTCAGCCAAGTCATCGGCGGAATAAAGTCCTGTAGCCGCCCGATAAAATATCTCCTTATATTTATCAGATAAGGGTTCGATTTCTTTCAATAAAGCTTCTAGTTTGAGTATATCCAAACCACAGTTTCTTGCCTGCTTTTGGGCATCGCATAGTGATGGGGGAGTTGACGAGAGCGTCTTCATGGCTGTATTACAGTTTCTTGCCTGCCTTTCGGCATCGGATAGGTTTTGGGGCATTTCGGATAGGTTTTGGGGCATTGACGAGAGCGTCTTCATGGCTGTATTTTCGAGCTAGTTAGCATATTTTGAAATGGAGTACCAACAATTATTGTTTAATGATAGCAACAATTGTTGGTTTAAATGGACAACAATTGTTGGTTTAACTTTGCAATATTTGTTGGTTTAACTTTGAAATATTTGTTGGTTGATCCTTACAGTAAGTGATTATATTGTGGATACCATTGAAGAAAATAGAGCGATAGTAAAAAACAGTACAAAAAAGCTGGATCGAGTGTTGCCGCACTGCCCAGCTTGAATTCAGTAAACGTTCTACCTATCGCTTCCCGTCTTTATGATCCCCACCGTAGAGTTTTACCAGTTCTGTTACGGTACGGAGAAAAACGAACTCGTAGGGCTTGATCTCGCCCAGAGCTACGCCGTAAAAGAGGGAGCTTAGGAGCATGACAGTGAGTAAGTTCTTCATATTGATTGACCTCCTGGCTTCTTGAGTCCACTTACTAAGGTTTTAAGTCTCCTGGTGGGCTGTTGAGAGGGCTAATCCCGATGATGCGAAGCTAGGAGAGGGCCAGTACCCTTGCGGGTGCTGGCTCTTTACTCATCATTATCATCCCCGCATCTTAGCTTATTAGGGTAGATTGAGTAAAGCTAAAATGTTA
>NZ_JASJFE010000730.1:0-9019 GCF_030067735.1 Microcystis sp. M53598_WE2
GATCACTCCCAGACCCAGTACTTTTTGATTGACAAAAGGTCTAAAAGTCTTACCCAACAAGGTTTTTAGATTTATTCAGCCAGCCCTATATACAAGAGTAACCCAAAACCAGTAATTTTGCTGATGCTGCCAGTTAGCGATCGCCTCTGGCTATTCTTAAAATTGCCGTTTTTAAGATTTTTTTAATGATCACGAGCGGACTTCCTTGATGTTGATGTCCCTAGCAGTGGAATTATTGCCCAATCTTCTTAACCCGAATTTTCGATAAATTTGGGATAAGATAACCAATAAACCGATCCTAGAGGACTTAATCATGATTAGAGCCTATGCTGCCCGAGAAAAAGGGGGAAAACTAGAGCCTTTTGACTACGATCCGGGTATATTAGGGGATGAAGATGTGGAAATCGAGGTGGAATATTGCGGCATCTGCCACAGTGACCTAAGTATGCTCGATAACGATTGGGGACTGACCACCTATCCCTTTGTCCCCGGTCATGAAGTGGTCGGCACGATCGCCGCTCTTGGTGCTAAAGTCAAAGAATTAAAGATAGGGCAAAGAGTCGGTCTTGGTTGGTTTTCCCGTTCCTGTTCGACCTGTGAAACTTGTATGTCAGGGGATCAAAACCTTTGTGCTACTGCCGAAGGAACTATCGTCGGTCGCCATGGCGGTTTTGCTGAAAAAGTCCGGGCCCATCATAGTTGGTTAGTTCCCCTGGGGAACCAGTTAGATGCTGCCAAAGCTGGCCCGCTTTTTTGTGGTGGTATAACCGTCTTTAATCCCATTGTCCAATTTGATATTAAACCCACGGCCCGAGTTGGTGTCATTGGTATTGGTGGATTGGGCCATATAGCCTTAAAATTCCTCAAAGCTTGGGGCTGCGAAGTAACCGCTTTTTCCAGTAGTCCCGACAAAGAAACAGAAGCAAAAGAACTAGGCGCGACTCATTTTATCAATTCCAGAGACCCCGAAGCTTTGCAATCGGTACAAAATTACTTTGATTTCATCATCTCTACCGTTAACGTTAATCTCGATTGGGGTCTTTATATCGCCTGTTTACGTCCCAAAGGTCGTCTGCATATTGTTGGGGCTGTTCTTGAACCCATGAATACCTATGCTTTTCCCTTGATTATGGGTCAAAAATCGATTTCTGGCAGTCCTTTGGGTAGTCCCAGTACCATCAATAAAATGATCGAATTTGCCTCTCGCCATGGCATTGAACCCGTTACAGAAACCTATCCTATCTCGCAGGTGAATGAAGCCATGGAAAAATTGAGAACTGGACAACCTAAATATCGCCTCGTCTTGCAAATAAAATAAAACCATCTCTATCCCGGACGTAACCCCGATGACTCAACCCCTCACTCCTCCAGTTATCGATTGGGAAGAACCACCCATTCCCCCAGAAGACTTGATTTTTGATGATGGAGAACCTTTGGAAACGCACCGTCACCGCAAGGCTATGAATGTCTTAATCGATTCTATCGAACAAGCCTATCAGGATCGAGAAGACTTTTTCGTTGGCGGTAATATGTTTATTTACTTTAGCCGTGAGCGGGTTTTTAATCAAGATTTTCGTGGCCCCGATTTTTTCGTTGTCCTCGATATCGATGGTAGTTATAAACGACAAGGATGGGTGGTTTGGAACGAAAACGGACGTTATCCCGATGTGATCGTGGAATTAATGTCAGAAAGCACCGCAAAAATCGATTTAACTACCAAAAAAGACCTGTATGAGCGGACTTTTCGCTGTTCCCAATACTTCGTTTATAATCCCTTTGATGCCACTTCCCTGCAAGGTTGGGCTTTAGACCAAAATCAATGCTATCAAGAAATTATTCCCGACCACCGCGGTTGGTTATGGTGTCAACGTTTGGGATTGTGGTTAGGAGTCTGGATGGGCAGCATCCAGCGAGAAGAAGCCCCTTGGCTACGTTTTTATGACCTAGACGGCAATTTAATCCTTCTACCCGCGGAATTAGCCGAAATCGAACGTCAGAATGCTGAAATCGAACGTCAACGGGCCAGGGCTGCCTCTCAACAGGCCGAAATCGAACGTCAACGGGCCAGGGCTGCCTCTCAACAGGCCGAAAGCGAACGTCAACGCGCGGAACGTTTAGCGGCGCAATTACGGCAATTAGGCATAAATCCTGATGAAACCCCGTAATCGGCCCAGGAATGACCCCTATCTCTAAAAACCGAAAACCCACACATTCCGAGATCGGTTTGTGTGGGCTGATTGTTCACTTAATTCTAAGATTGAAAGCTTACACTTTGGCGGAATCTAAGACCCTAACTGAGAGTAACACCAGAGCGATCGTAAGTTTGTGAAGAAAAGTCGGCCGAGAAGCGACGTTGAACGGTTTCCCCGTAGCCATTGTCATTGTCAATACCGATTTCAGAAGCACTCCTCCCTAACATCGATTGTTGACGATTTTTGACGGCGTGGTGGTGACGCATCATTAAGGCGCGAGCTTGTTGTTCTGTGGACATAATCATTTCCTCCGAGCTGCAAATAGTGTTTCGAACTTTTTTAATCACCCACTAATATATATAACATACAATTCTGTATCTATTTTTACAAAATGCCCTAATCCCAGAAAAATTAACAAAACTTTACAATAGGGTTTGCTGAAAAAGTTTGTTGGTGGGGTTAGGAGTCGGTCGTCAGGAGTCGGTCGTCAGGAGTCGGTCGTCAGGAGTCGGTCGTCAGGAGTCAGGAGGCAGGAGTCAGGAGTCGGTCGTCAGGAGGCAGGAGATTATTTTTATAGTCATTTCAGATAAGTCTGATACACTCTAGACCAGTTAAACCCTTATGAACTCTGGCATTGATATTCTCAATCTTAATTGAAATGACTATATACAGGAGTTCAGTTATTTTAAACGAAATTAACGGATTGCCCCCAACAGAAAACCCAGAAGCGCGCCACAGTTGCTGGTGCGCTTCCCGTACTTAAATAAATGCCATACACTAGCAAACTCATAGATGGTCAAGGATTCCCAGAAAAGAAAGAGCGCCACGATGCCGTAGCGATCGCCCCTCCTAAAAGAATTATTAACGTCCAGACCTGATTTTTCTGGGTTCCCTCAACCTTTTCGAGCCTTCTATCCATCCCATCGACTTTCTCAGTCAGTTTAGCTTGTCCCACCTCTAACTTAGTTAGCCGTTCGTCAATTTTGTCGATTTTGTGGCTAACTTCCTTAATACTGTCTTTGATTTCCTTGAGAACAGCTTCTAGGGAATAGGTAACGGTTTCGTTAGACATTTTGGTAAAATCCTTTTGACACTTCCCGCTCTAAAAAGACGGGGATTCTTGGTTCACAGAGATTACTTGCTTAGACAGAATTGCTTCTGAAGTTGACAACCCATAAATTAAAAGTCGCCCGACCCTACACTAAAGGGCGGGGCTTTAACCGAAAATTTTCGGTAAAGCTCCATCTAAATAGGCTTCTCGCTGGGCTTCTTGGCTAATATCTTCGATTTCCTCCTCCGTTTTACCCATAGATCGCAAAACATCCTCTACTAAAATTGGAATAGCCGAACCATGGGGATCCTTCCATTCTGGTAGATCGTGAGTCCATTCGGCTACAAGAAAGGGATTGAGATGGCCAAAAGTCTTGTAAACCTGTTTAAGAATCATTTCTTCTTCTTCACAGAGTTCTTCATTGCCGGGATATTGCAGCAGGTCAACATAATTAGAATCCCGGGGAGAAATATATTTCGACCACAGGGGTAAAGCAGAGTCCACGGGCTGTCCTTTCATCAAATCATAAACACCACTGAGAACCGGTCCATAATCCATTGATACATATCTATCCCCAGTAATTGGTTGATCCATGGTTTTTAAAGCAAGACGGTCAGCTATATAGAGCATTTTCAGCAACCCTAAATACTTCATCGGTTTGCCGTGCAGCTTTAAGAGTATAGCAGCGGCTTCAACTGCTTTCTCTGGATGAAACCGAAATTTGATCGTCATAACTACTATAAATTCACTGCTTTTTTATGACACTTTTATTATAGTTATTATTCTACATCGGCCATATTTAAGATTTTGTCCCAGTGGTTGAGGCTTCTAGCCTGATTTCTGAAAGATGCTGCTATAGGTATGATCGAGTTAAACCTTAGCCCAAGATTCTACCATGGAGATCGAACGTCTTAACGCCCTTTCCGATAATTATATTTTCCTCCTCTACGATCCGGCGCAAAAAATCGCGGCCGTGGTGGATCCGGCGGAACCTGAACCCGTTTTCAGGCGATTAGAGGCTTTACAGGTGGATTTAGTCGCTATTTTCAATACCCATCACCACGGCGACCATGTGGGGGCTAATCAGGCTTTAATTAATCGTTATCCCCATCTTTGTGTTTATGGGGGAAAGGAGGATCGCGGTCGCATTCCGGGCCAGCAGCTGTTTTTAGAGGAGGGGGATCGGGTGGAATTTGCCGGTCGCTGGGCCGAGGTTTTCTTTGTCCCCGGCCACACTCGCGCTCATATTGCCTATTATTTTCCCCCGGTTAACCCCGGAGATTACGGTGAGTTATTCTGTGGTGATACCCTGTTTTCTGGGGGTTGTGGTCGTTTATTTGAGGGAACACCGGGCCAAATGGTGGCTTCTTTAACTAAATTGCGATCGCTGCCCGACCAGACCAGGGTTTGGTGCGCTCACGAATATACGTTAAATAATTTAAAGTTTGCCTTGACAGTTGACCCTAATAATGCTGCTCTGCAACAGCGTTATCGGGAAGTGGTGAAAGATCGCGCTGAAGATATTCCCACGATTCCGGCAATTTTGGGGACGGAAAAGCTGACTAATCCTTTTTTGCGTTGGGATAGTCCCGCTTTGGCCATGACCATGGATAGCAACGAACCAGTACAAGTGTTTGCACGACTGCGGGGGAAAAAAGATAATTTTTAAGTGGTAGCTAAGTAGGGTCTGCTGAAAAAGTTTTTCGTGGGGGCAGGGTGTGGGGTGTGGGGTGTAGGGTGTAGGGTGTAGGGTTGATTCATGAATCAACCCTACTAGGGGGTAGGGGGGATCAAAGGCAAAATCTATCCCTACAAGCTCAAGGGTTGCGGATCTAACTTCAAATCGGCAAGACTGACATCACCGTGACCATTTACCGCCACCTCTAGGGGCAAATTGCCGTGATAAGCTTGGATTAACAGGGTTTTTAAGTCCTCGATCAGGGGATAACGGGGATTGGCTCCGGTACACTGATCATCGAAAGCTTGTTCGGCTAAATGGTCTAATTTGGCCATAAATTCGGCTTCACTTTCGGGAATTACCTCTTTGATACTGGCCGGAATACCGATTTCCCGTTTTAAACATTCGATCGCTAATACCAATCTTTCCACACTTTCGGTCTCGCTTTCTCCTCCCAATCCCAGAGAATGGGCGATCCTGGCATAGCGCCACTTCACGTTAGGATATTTGTACTGAGAGAAGGTCGCCTGTTTAAAGGGGGCATCGGTGGCATTATAGAGGATGACGTGGGAAATCATCAAGGCATTGGCCAGACCGTGGGGAATGTGGAAAATTGCCCCCAATTGGTGAGCCATGGAGTGACAGATGCCTAAAAAGCCATTAGCGAAGGCCATTCCTGCCATTGTCGCCGCATAATGGACTTTTTCCCGCGCTTTCGGGTCTTTAGCTCCGTTATGATAGGAACTGGGCAAGTATTTAAACAGCAGTCGGATGGCATCTTGAGCAAGAGCGTTAGTATATTCTGAGGCTAAAACCGAGACGTAGGCCTCAAGAGCGTGAGTTAAAGCGTCAATTCCGCCGTAGGCTGTTAATTTTTTCGGCATATTCAGCACTAATTCCGGATCGACAATTGCCATGCTGGGAGTTAGGGCATAATCTGCCAGAGGATACTTAATATTATTACGGCGATCGGTCACGACGGCGAAGGGAGTCACTTCCGATCCTGTTCCCGAAGTGGTGGGAATACAAACCATCAGAGCTTTTTCGCCTAAAGGGGGCAATTCATAGACTCGTTTGCGGATATCCATAAAACGCATGGCCAAGCTCTCGAATTCTATCTCTGGATGCTCGTAGAGTAGCCACATAATTTTAGCGGCATCCATGGGGGAACCGCCACCGATAGCGATAATTACATCGGGATTGAAGGTATTAATGACATTTAACCCCCGTTCGACGGTTTCTAGGGAAGGATCGGGTTCCACATCATAAAAGATATTAATCGTGATGCCGATTTCTTCTAAAACCTCCTCTAAAGCTGCGGTAACTCCTAGGTCAAAAAGAGGTTTATCGGTGACAATAAAGGCCCGTTTTTTGCCGGCTAATTCCCGAATAGCGACGGGTAATGCCCCGTATTTAAAATATACTTTTGGTGGTACTCGGAACCAAAGCATATTTTCCCGGCGCTCGGCCACGGTTTTAATATTTAATAGGTGGGTAGGTTCGACGTTTTCACTGATGGAATTACCGCCCCAAGTGCCACAACCGAGGGTTAAACTAGGATCGAGACGGAAGTTATAGATATCACCAATTGCACCCTGGGAGGAAGGGGTATTAATTAATACCCGGGCTGTTTCTACGTTGTCTTCAAAGCGTTTAATATGTTCCCGATTTGAGGGTGCGGTATAAAGCACGGCCGTATGACCTCGACCGGCAAATAAGACCAGTTTTTCGGCTTTTTTCACCCCATCTTCAAAGTCTTTCGCTCGGTACATAGCTAAAATTGGCGAGAGTTTTTCGTAGGAAAATGGTTCCTCTAAGCCAATATTTTCTACTTCTCCGATTAGTAACCTGGTATCTTCTGGAACAGAAATTTCCGCTATGGCGGCTAATTTTTCCACTGGTTGCCCGACGATATCGGGGTTAATATGACCATCTTTTAGAAGAATCCCGACGACTTTTTCCCTTTCTGCGGGGGAAAGAAGATAGGCCCCGCGATCAATAAATTCCTGTCGAACTTCTTCATAGATGCTATCGACAACGATTACCGATTGTTCGGAGGCGCAAATCATGCCGTTATCGAAGGTTTTACTGAGAATAATCGAGGAAACGGCCATTTTTATGTGAGCGGTTTCGTCAATTAAAGCGGGGGTATTGCCGGCACCGACTCCTAAGGAAGGTCTTCCCGAAGAATAGGCCGCTTTTACCATACCAGGACCGCCGGTAGCGAGGATTAAATTAATGCTGGGATGTTGCATTAATGCTTGGGAAAGTTCCACCGATGGCTGATCGATCCAACCAATAATACCGGCCGGCGCACCCGCTTTCACGGCCGCTTCCAAGACAATTTTGGCCGCCGCGATGGTGCAGTCTTTCGCTCGCGGATGGGGAGAAAAAATGATGCCGTTGCGGGTTTTCAGGGCAATTAGGGCTTTAAAAATGGCTGTAGAGGTGGGATTTGTGGTGGGTACGATCCCCGCTAAAATGCCCACGGGTGCTGCGATTTTTTGCAATCCAAAGGATTTATCTTCTTCGATAATGCCGCAGGTTTTGCTGTGTTTATACTTGTTGTAGATGATTTCTGAGGCAAAATGGTTTTTAATCACTTTATCCTCTATTACCCCCATCCCTGTCTCTTGGACGGCCATTTTAGCCAGGGGAATGCGAGCGTTGTTGGCTGCTAATGCCGCTTTTTTGAAGATAAGATCTACTTGTTCTTGGCTATAGTTGGCAAATTGTTGTTGAGCTTTTTTTACCTGTTGAATCAGTTCTTCTAGCTCTTGTCTATTGGTAACTGTCATAACAATTTTGTCGAAAAAATTAGGCATTTTATTCTACTCTAGCGTTTTTCGGCAGGGGATTCGCTTAATCTTGGGATTTTCTTTATAGTTTCCTAAGCATTGGTATTATAGGATACTAATCCTAAATCCATTGAGCATAGGTAACATATCAGGACAGGCACTCATGCAAGAGGCACTCATGCAAAGGGGAGAATAAATAATCAGTTTTTAATAACTGGATTTAGTATAAATTAGGATTGACCAGTACCTAGAAAAAGTTTGAGGACAGAGACTCAATGATCAAGTTACCAGAAATTCAAGCTGGTGTTCGAGAAGCTGGTTCTATTCCGCACTCCTTGAGTGAAAAGTTTAAAGTTGATCACAGCTTGGCAACGGATTCAGGGTGAGATTCAACATCAAACTAGGATATCTCTAAACTCTAGAAAATCAATATCTTCAGAGCCACCGAATCAAAGAGAATTGAATCAGTCAATTTTGATGATATTTTGAATGATTAATCTAAACCCAGTTTCTTGGCGAAATTTTTCCATCCTCTCCGTTTGTGAAGTCTGAAAGGTAGGCTTTTTGTTATTAGCAATGTAGGCTTTTCTAGATGAATAATCCTCTATACCATGATTTTCAATAAATACCCGAATTGTGTTTCTTAGTTGCTCTTCTCCGTCTCCTACCCACCCCGAATTTTTCCCCTTTCGTTCTTTTAATTCTACAAAAATCAAACAATTAGCATAGGTCAGCATTCCATCACAGCGTTGATCCATGCCACCACTACCATCGACTTTTCTAATTTCAATACATTTATCAATAGCGGTAAATGTCGCTTCAATTTCTTGAGAGTTTTCCACAATAGCAATCCAATCCCTGGGATTTTCTGTATCTAAATAAGCGGGAGTTTCTGGGGGAAATGGCTGATCACAAATTCCAAATTTATGCCGATGGGTTTGACTCTGACATTTTTTATCAAAGAAATTGATCTTCATAACTGTTCTTCGATTTCCAGTAAATCATCAAAAAGCTGATTTGTCTCTCCTAGGGAAAGATTGAGATAATTTTCATCAGAAGGTAAACCATTATATGTAGCAAGTTCTCGGATTTCTCCTTGCTCTGTTAATTCATATACAATAGCATCTTCTGCCGCTATACAAGAGGCTTTCGGGACAATTTGGTTGAGCTTTTCTTGGAGATAATCGGCGTTAGAAATCGCCGATGATAGGATTTTTTTAATAACTTTATCCGCTTTGATAGCTAGGGTTAGATCGTTGATAATATAAGGACTATGAGTAGTTAAAATTAGTTTATTTCC
>NZ_JASJFE010000723.1:0-1632 GCF_030067735.1 Microcystis sp. M53598_WE2
GAACTACCACTAGCTAAATAGCGGCCATCGGGACTATATACCACTGAGTAAACCCCGCGAGAATGACCAGTAAGGGTACAAAATTCTGTTTCCGTTGCCACCTCCCAAATTTTGATAGTATTGTCCGAACTACCACTAGCTAAATAGCGGCCATCGGGACTATATACCACTGAGTAAACCCCGCGAGAATGACCAGTAAGGGTACGCAATTTTTTTCCCGCTGCTACCTTCAAAATTTTGATAGTTTTGTCACTACTACCACTAGCTAAATAGCGGCCATCGGGACTATATGCTATTGAGTTAACCGAGTCAGAATGACCAGTAAGGGTACGCAATTCTTTTCCCGTTGCTACCTCCCAAATTTTGATAGTTCTGCCATTACTCCCACTAGCTAAATAGCGACCATCGGGACTATATACCACTGACAAAACCGAGCTAGAATGACCAGTAAGGGTTTTATCTAAGAAGCGAAGACTAGATAAATCAGATATTAATAATTGAGGACTAGCAGGAAACTCTAGATATTTAAAATAACCGTAAGCTTGCGTTATTCCTATCCCTAATAACAAAACTCCGCCAAGAGCTATCATTAGATTTGGTGTTGGAGGCATAGATTGAAGACCGGCGGGAAACTGCTTATATTTCAAATAACCATAAACTTGCGTTATTCCTACTCCTAATAACAAAACTCCACCAAGAGCTATCATTCTATTTCTAAGCTTATTATTTTTAACCGGTTGTACAGGTGTAGGAAGTAACTTTAATTGCCGTTCAATCTCATCCAAACGCTGTAAAATAACCCTAGTATTAGCTGGCCTATTCCTGGGTAATCTTCCCATCAACTCATCAATAAAATCCAACAATAACGGGTGAATATTTTCCGTTTCTTCTCGCCAAGGTAAAACATCATTATACGCATCATAAATCTCTAAAGGATGTTTTCCAGTTAATAAATGCACAAAAGTTCGTCCTAAAGCATGAAAATCTGATTGAATCACTGCTTGGCCATGTTGTTGTTCATTGGGTGTATATCCGGCTGAGGTAATACCTGTTACCTGTTGACCTTTGACCTTTTGATGATAGGTTTGGGTTTCTTCCCTTGCTGTGCCAAAATCAATTAACACCAACTCGCCACTATTCCGCAGCATGATATTAGGGGGTTTAATATCTCGATGCAGCCAATTCTGTTGATGAATTTTATCGAGAATTAAAGTAATTTCTCTCAGCCATTTTAAGGCTCGTTTTTGACTTAACTTATCATACTGGTTTAGCCACTGTTCTAAATTAATCCCCTCCACTTTTTCCATAACTAAACAGTGTAATATTTTCCCCTCCCTTGTGGAATATTGAAAATAGGCATCTGCGCGAGGAACACCGGTGACATTTTGACGACTTAACTCTAATAAAACGTCATATTCCCGTTTAAATAATTCCACTGCCTTCGCTTCATTATTCCATTTTTCTTGTAATACCTTGAGGATTTTGGACGTAAAACCTTCAAAAGCCTCATAAACAACCCCAAAACCAGTCGTATCACTCAATAACCGACTTACCCTATATTGACCATTTAACAACAACTCAGAGCCGCAACTTTGACAGTAACGAGTATTCGAGTTATTATTACTCGGATGC
>NZ_JASJFE010000904.1:0-1669 GCF_030067735.1 Microcystis sp. M53598_WE2
TGAAAGCAAAACTGTATGATGGAATTGTAACATTAGTAGATATTAGTGCTGATTTTGGTGAGCGTCTTATTCCCAAAGGAACAGAAGGTAGTATTATTGAATGCTATGAAAATCCTGAAGGTTACGCCGTTGATTTAGGGATTCCTGATGATAGTTCAGTAACGGGTTATAATTATGAAAATGTTATTCTCTATCCCGAACAATTTATCGTCATCAATCCCATTAGCCAAACGGCTGCCGTCTAGATTCTGGGGTTGATCATTGTGCATAATTCATATAGTGTCGATCGGTAACATTATAGTAGGTTAGCGTATAGGTTGGGTTGAGGAACGAAACCCAACACAACCAACAGTTACTTTTTTTAACGTCAAATCAACTACTAAGCTACCAACAAAAATGTGCCATTTTAATTAACTTTTCTCAGAGGACAAAACCATGAAACTACCTAAATCCCAAAATCTGTTAATTGCTTCCTTATTAGAATTCTCAAAGCTTTTCACTAGGTCATATCCTTAATCCAAAAACACGCCGAGTATCAAATTGAAGCATGACCCAAAGAATGGCAATCCCGATCGCTACTCCAAAAATAGCCGGGAGATTACCCGTGAAGATCCAAATAACATTTAAAAGCAAGCCGATTGCTTGAGTAACTACCGTGCCATACCAAGCCCACTTCTGAATTGAGAATAAACCAATACTGGAGGCAAATTGGACAATGCTAAGCGAAGAAAGTAGTAAAGCGAGTAAAAATCCGATAAATGACAATATGGCCGCGTCTGAAGTATTTCCAGCCAACAGTCCACCAAGGATCGCTCCACCAAACATTAGAAGTAAACCTGCTATGACACCAAACAGAGAAAAGATAAGCTGGATCACAGCGACGACTATAACACTCTGAGGGAGTCTTTTACGAGGTTCCATAATTTCCCCTTAAACTTCTGAAGGACATATCAAGTTTATACCACATCGATCGCTGTCAACAGCTTTAATTATTGGTTTCGTAGCCGGGGCCTATTCGAGTATTTTTATCGCTAGTACCCTACTAGCTTGGTGGCGCAGTCGTTCCCATCGACCCACACTCAATTACAGTTAGGATGCCATTGGTGAAGAATCAGTGGTTCTTGGATGGGTCGTAATAGTAATTTCAACCTGTTGATTGAGACGACCCAAAATTGAGATCAAACGGTCAATAGTAAAGCGTCCCAAATTAGCACGGCGAATCTGGACAAATTCACTGTGATTAATTCCAGTTCGCACTTGAGCATCGCGGGTTGATAAGTCTTCCTTCTCCAGAACCTTGATAATTTCAGCAGCAAGCAGTGCTTTCGCTTGTCGCACGTCCGCATCTACATCGCCAAAATCGCGGTACACATTCCCGCTACCTTGTACCAGTTCAAATTGTTCTTCACTCATGAGAGTTCCTCCTTCAATCCCTTGAGCCGTGCTTTGATAAGTAGTCGTGCAAAATTAATTTCCTAGTCGAGACTCCGAGACTCCGAGACTCCGAGACTCCGAGACAGGAGACTCCGAGACTCCGAGACTCCGAGACGGGAGACTCCGAGACAGCTATTAGGGATCGGATTTGAGTTTTCAGTTCACTGTTTCCTCACACCAGAAGTCTGACGGAGTAGTGGCTTAGATGTGTAATTAATTTTGCTTAGGTACTTAA
>NZ_JASJFE010000537.1:0-5341 GCF_030067735.1 Microcystis sp. M53598_WE2
AAAAAAATCAACAAAAATTTACCTGATTGACACGCAGAAACTTCTGCTCATCAGGCTTTGAGCGATTAAAACTACTCTTTAATTGAGGAAGATTATCAATAATTACAACCTCAAAAAATTGTCGGCAATCGCTAAATATTAACAGGATTTCTAAGCAATTATACCCAGTACCTAGAGGACAGTTAGACAGCAGTGAACTCTAGATAAATTAGGTCTAATTACTCAGTAATTATTGTTGAGATTTTTGGCTTGTCAACGATTATTTTCCCCTTCAAGAATTATGGTTATTGTTGCCATTAAAACGATGACGTTCTGGAAATAGCGTGACCAATAACTGATTGATATAGACCTTTCCGACCACCGATGCTTGATTCGGTCGGTTAGTAGTAGATGCTTGTTCTCTGGTTTCCGCGGGACTGGCCTCGGCGACCATTTCCTCGCCATCCCAAGGACTGGCCACGGTTTCGGAGACCACTTCCTCCACGGACGGCACTGGGGACACTTGACTGACTACGGGTTGCGGTTCCGGTAAAGGGGGTCTTTCCGGTTCCGATGGGGTCGCTGACACCTCGATGGTAATTTGACGGGAAGTATCTCCGATCAGGGAACCAGACGGCACGATCGACATCGCTGCCACAGAAGCATTAAAAATCGTTGTGGTTGACCCAATACAGGCATTTTCACCGATTTCACCCCGACCGACGACGAGAACACCTGTACCTAAAATTGCTCCCGCACCGATAGCAATAACACCCTGATAGGCGGTTAAAATTGTTCCCATACCCAGGCAAGCACCCGCACCGATAATTATTTGGCTATTGGGGGCTGCTCGGAGAATCACCCCCGGAGCCACGATCGCACTCTCATCAATGGTTACATCACCATTGACATAGAATTCCGAGCGGCTAATAGGTTGAACGGGGGGTAAGGACATAATTGACAGTTATTCAGTGATCAGTGATCAGTGACCAGGGGTTAGGGGGTAGGGGTTAGAGTTTCGGGTATTTTTCCCGATCCGCCAACACCTAACACCTATCTCCCTTCACCGCTCGCCGAGTCCTGAAATTAAGGGCGTTGAATAATCGATTCGAGAACACGACGTTTTGCTTGGGAGTCAATCCCGATCAGACGAACGTATTCCCCTTGATGGTCGCGCAGACAGGTTTCTAAAGCGGCCACCACATCGGATTCGCGACTGCTCTCGATCGGGGTGCAGCTTTGCCAAGAACTGGTTTTAAAACGACGTTTATCCGCGTGTTCAGCCCCGATTTTGTGACCTTGGTTCAATAAAGAACGAATCTGAGCGATCGTTTCCGCCGTTAAGGTACTGGTTAAAGTGGCAGTACCGCCGCCGGAGGAACTGGAAGCAGAGCTTTTGAAACTCGGTTCGGCAACGGTGGCGGTTTTACTGCTGCCATTACTACTCACCGAACCATCGGGACGCTGGATCACCGTTTCTAAAACCCGTTTTTTGGCTTTAGCATCGATACCGAGTAAGCGGACGTATTCGCCGCTATGTTCGCGTAAACAATCTTCCAAAGCAGTAATTACATCAGATTCGCGATTGCTTTCGATCGGGGCGCAACTCTGCCAAGAACTGGTTTTAAACCGGCGTTTATCCGCGTGTTCGGTGCCGATTTTGTAGCCTTGGGCGAGCAGGGAACGAATTTGAGCGATCGTTTCCCCACTTAAGCTACCACTGCTGCTATAACTGGCTCCGTTACTAGCGGGGGCGCTGTAGCTGCTGGCTTTGCCGCTGCCGTTACTAGCGGGGGCGCTGCCGGGGCGGTGAATAATCATTTCGACGACGCGTTTTTTCGCTTGCGGGTCGATCCCGATCAGGCGGACGTACTCATCGCTATTTTCAGTCACGATCGCTTCAATATCGCGAATGATGCCCGCTTCGCTCTTGGTTTCGATCGCCGGTCCGGTTAACCAAGAACTGGTTTTAAAACGGCGTTTATCCGCGTGTTCGGTGGCGATTTTCAGTCCTTGGGCCAGCAGGGAACGCACTTGTACGGACAGGTCGGAATGGCCGTTACCGTTGCCATGACCGCCGTGGACGGCGGTGGTGGTGCGGGCCGGTTCTCCCGGGGTGTCTTCGGGGCGTTGGATAATCATTTCCAGTATGCGCCGTTTAGCGGCGGGATCGACTCCGATCAGGCGGACGTATTCGCCTTGCAGGTCTCTCAGGGAGGCTTCTAGGGATTGGGATACCTGTTCTTCGCGGCCGCCGTCGATAAAGCCGGCACTTAACCAAGAACTGGTTTTAAAGCGGCGTTTGTCAGCGTATTCGATGCCGATCTTGTAGCCTTGGGAGAGGAGGGAGCGAACCTGCGCTCGAATGTTTGTATTTAAACTCATAGGTGTCACCGAATTTCTATATAGCGTCTCATTAGCGATGTTTATAGCGGCTGCCGGTGGAGGAGTCGCTGGGCTGTGGGCTTTGACCGGGACGCTGGGGGCGAGGTCGATATCGACAATGTGACGGGTGAAGGCTCGATCGATTTCTGTGACATCGGGTAAGCGGTCGGCCTGTTGTTGGCTGGTGATCACGGAACCGGATGGCACGAATTTCCCGGCGGGGATTTCCACGTCTTGAACGAGGGCGTGCATCATGACGATGCAATCGGCCCCGATGCGGGCATTAAAGACGGTGGAGCGAAAACCGATAAAACAGCGATCGCCCACATAGGCTGGCCCGTGAATGAGTGCCATGTGGGTGATGCAGCTGCCCCGGCCGATCCACACCGAATATTCTCGGCCGTCATCTCCCACCACACGGCTTTTTTCTAAACCGTGGATGATTGCTCCGTCCTGAATTTTGCTGTCGTCGCCAATGTGAAAGGGGGTTCCTTCATCGGCGCGGATGGAAGTCCCCGGAGCAATCACCACTCGCGCCCCGATCTCGATAGCGCCACTGAGGTTAGAGAAGGTGTGGACTTTGGCACTCTCGTCTATGCGCGTTTCCTCTGGGGATTTGGTCCGCTTTTTCGGACTAGCCGCCGTTGTGCGGACGACCATAGTTAGTCTTCCTCCATACTGAATTTGGCTGGCTGGTTGTTACTTAACTGTGTTTGGGTTCTATCGATGTTTAACCGGATTGACGAAATTCGTCCCTCTTGCTGTAGAGGGTGCGATTTTCTACGGTTATAGTGTCAATAATCCCCACCACCATCGCGTCAAGGGGGCGATTGTTCTGTCCGTCTTCGATACGGGCGGCTCCTCCCCGGGACACTAGCACCCATTCATTAATCCCCGCTCCGACAATATCACCCGCTACTTCGTATTTAGGCAAAAGTTGCCCCTGTGCGTCGATGAATTGCAAAAGCAGAAGTTTCACTCCCGTCATACTGCGCGGTTTCAGGGAGCTAACGACGGTGCCGCAAACTTTGGCAATTTGCATGGAATTTGTTTACACTAAAAGTTAGTTGCGCTCTAGATTCGTCTTAAAGGTTGCGGGTTAACACTTTCACGAAACTGTTCCACGGCTTCTGTATAACGGATGGGAAGAACGTATTCGAGGTTTTCGTGGGGACGGGCGATGATGTGGGTCGAGAGGACTTGACCACCCTTAACACGATTAGATGCCGCTTCTGTCCCCGCCGATACGGAGGCCTGTACTTCCGAAACGTCCCCCCGGACGATGACGGTGACGCGACCACTACCAATTTTTTCGTAACCTACTAGGGTTACGCGGGCGGCTTTCACCATGGCATCAGCCGCCTCGACGACGGCCGGGAAACCCAAGGTTTCCACCATGCCCACTGCAATTGACATAATATTTTTGTCTCCTAATGGTTGGCTTTCTTCGACTCTATAGATGCTGACCCCGATCAACGGTGTTTAATAGCTGCGGAATTGCTCTACTTCTTCGGTGTAGCGAATGGGCAGCACGTATTCGAGGTTTTCGTGGGGACGAGCGATGATATGGGTAGATAGCACTTGTCCTCCGTTAACCCGGTTGGCGTTTTCCACTCCGGCAGCCACAGAAGCTTGCACTTCTGAAACGTCTCCCCGGACGATGACAGTGACGCGACCACTACCGATCTTTTCGTAACCCACTAGAGTCACCCTGGCGGCTTTGACCATGGCATCGGCCGCTTCCACAACGGCGGGAAATCCTAGGGTTTCAATCATTCCTACTGCAATTGGCATTTTTTTGTTCCTCGCTTGTCAAGCCAAACTAAACTATTAATTTTGTTAGCGTTATCAATTTTGTTTCAGTCAAATTCTTTCCTTGTTACTTTTCCTGCTCTAGCTCTGGTGGCAGTCGGGATCGTGGCAAGGTGGGTAAGACCATCCTGAATTTTATCTCGATCGTGACCGTTTTCATCCACTAATTTTATTTTCTAGGGCCGGTTGGTAAAAATTTGACGAGTCAGGCAAAATTATCAACCTAAAAAAAGCATAGGAAACTATGACACCTTTGACAATATAAAACATTATGATTATTTCTCATCTTCAGGTTAACGAAAGTTAATCATTCCTTGACTTCGCCCATCAGCCTCAGCAATTCTCAGGAGATCTACAGCTAAAACCTTTGCTATGAGCCGATTTCCGCTTTAAGTTTTCTCTTGGCGGCTTGCTTGTCTCTGCTGGATTTATTGGCAGATAAAAGCCTATTTTCCCTGATTTCGGCTTTTTTATAATTTTTTTATACTATATACGGCTGGGGTGGGGGAGTGGGGAGAAGGGGAGCCTTTTTCAGTGGTCAGTAAACAGTGAACAGTAATCAGTGAACTGAAAACTCACATCTGATCACTGATCACTGATTCTAGCGATCGATCTCACCTTCGTAGGGTTGGACACCGATCGAGGGATAATTATCGTGGTTAGGACTGAAAACTTCTAACACTGCATGAGCTAACTTTTGGAAAAAGTCGGGACTCTCGTGCAAGGATTTGAGTGCCGCTTCTAATTCAGGAAGGGAGAAATCGAAGCCTTGCGAGCGAGCTGTCTCTAGTAATTGCTGAGGATCTTGGGTTGAGCGCATTTTTTGACCCAATTCTTCGTTTTTAGCGGCTAAGGCGAAAAAGTCGAACACTTGATTTTTAGACATATAAATACTTTTCCTTTGATGATTAAAGGTGTGGCCTCGGCGGCGTGGAGGTTAAACTGCCTAGTATGGTTCATTTTTATCCTACCAGTCAGGAGATATCCTCAAAGCAAAAGTTTCGTTTTTCTTTGCTTGTATGGCTGAGTATGCTTTAGGTCTAATTCTGAGGAGTGGGAAGTGGGAAGATGAAAGAGGTTTCTTTCCCCACACCCTACACCCCACACCCCACACCCTACACTCTCTTTCAAGTCAGAGAATAAATAGCCTAAAATAGAAACCTGC
>NZ_JASJFE010000901.1:0-2788 GCF_030067735.1 Microcystis sp. M53598_WE2
ACATAACTACATATTATAGGTCAACTTTCTCTATAACACTCTCTGGGGTAACGATATGGGTCAACCTTCTGTATATCACTTCATTTAGGCGCAATCGCCAGAAGTTTTCCCTTTATCACCCCCAAAAGCCTGTTAGCCAGACTAGCATATTGCCAAAAACCTTGTTTAACTAAATTCCTGACAATTAGGCTCATTCTAGCGATGATTCCTATGTCTGACCGCACCCCTTGACAAAAATTTATAATTATTCGACCTTTAGCGATCGCTATCGGGGGATAGTTGTTTTTTGTTACAGCAGTGGGGGAGAAGGGAGCGGGTTTTTCAAGTTGGATTGGCAGTTAATCATACTATTAAAAACCGATTTAGTATAAAGACCCCGTTATACCGTGTCCCTACAGATAGAATTCAACGGCTCTAGCATTCGGCGCGTCACGGAATAAAAATGCGTCTTGCGCCTTGATAATCTTCAATATCAACTACAATATCAACCAAACGGTTAACGCAACGATCGCGATAATCTGGCTCGGCAAGTAGTCGCTCAATATTACCGATTGTCACGACGGGTAATGATGTGGGGGTATTTTCCTCCCGCATCACTTGCTCCAGGGAATCTTTGCCTTTCATACTTCGGTTAGCGGTGATCAGGATCATCTGATTGGCTTGGGCATACCGCCAAACAACGCGATCATCGCTCGTGACAGCTAACCCAACTTCTTCAAACAGAATAAAACGAATCGAGATCAAGTCAAGCCAACCACTCGCAGCAAGGACTCCGGCGAGGACAAGAGAATGCCCTCGTAAGTTATGATCAACTAGAAAATTCATGCCCGTGATGCCAACTTGGCTTTTTCCGCTTGAAGTTTTGCTCGAATGGCTTCTGTGCCAGGTTTTGGCGGCTTAGCAGCAATACGGGCAACTCGCTCACGATTTTGCTCTTCATAGTATAGTCGGAGTTCTTCAGCTTCTTTGAGAACTTGCTGGTACTCAGCTTCCACATCCGCACGATGAGCCTCAATATAAGCCAGGGCAGTGTTAATTTGCTCTTCCGTCAGATCAAATAATCCCTGAATGAACTTAGGTGGATATTGAGCAGTCACATAATCCATCACATCATAGAGGGTGATGCGGGTTCCTGCGATTGTCAGTCCTCGCTCTGTACGAATGATAGCGGTTTGTTTATTTGATGCGAGCGTCATAGCTATAGTCTCAGTCTTTCACCATCTCATTCCATATTACCGCATGAAAAAGTAAGGTGAGCAAACTCCCACCCTGACTACTAATTCGCAAGCTCTTTAATCCTCGACCCTGACCTTCAAAATGTATTTCAGCCTCGTTCCTGCATCTAGCCAGTAGTGAACTCCAATATCTGGCAATTCAGTATCATTTGTGTGAGCATCACCAGGCCCCGTACTACAAGATCGGCGATCAAATTTAGACCACAGCTTCAATCAATGGGCATGGTGCGTTCCCCAAAAATTGATCGCTGGAGCAGTAGAAGTTGCATTAGGGAACGCACCCTACGGCGATTGCGTACTGCTACGCAGTGCCTTCGGCATCGCACTGCCATGTCTAGGAGCAAAGTGACGCTCGCGGCATCGGCAGCTGCAACGATCGGTTGGTTAGCCAGCGGTTACACAGGTAGCCAGGTATCCCGGTTTGGCAATGGGCCAGCCAACTTGCAGCGGGCAACAGGCGTCAGTGGATCAACGAGACCCTTCGTCTTATCTGACATGATAGAGTTGCCGAAGTTCATAACGTCGCAAGGCAGGACTGACCCGTGCACCCATTCAGAAATCGATCCATGTCGTGAAAAAAGCCGTCGTAACCAGAAAGGTTTACGAAACTTACTTGGTCCGTACTCGGCAATTGAGTTGGCAACGGGAGGATCATCGCCACGTCGGATTCCGACGTTATTGGGACGCTCCGCCTGTGCGTAAAGGGAGTGATCGAATTGCGCCACGGGATGAACGCTTCCATCATGGACGTGGGCAGTCGGGAAGAAAAGGGCCGTTGAATTCCGCGTCCTAAACGACAATGCCATGGGATGGATCCGCATGTCTCCAGATCGAAGCTGAAAGACGGCAAAACCAAAGTCACTGTAAAGCGGCAGCTGTTTCCAAACATCCTCTGGAAGGCGAAATCGAAGATCAAGTCTGTGAAAATCCGCGAGTGCGGGTACGAACGAAGCGTCAAACGCGCCAACTCGATGAACCATGAGATTTCTAGGACTCGCTCTCGCGACAGCGACGCCTTTGCTACGCATTTCCAGCGGCTGCGGGAAGCATCGATCCATGTCGCGAAAAAAGCCGTCGTAACCAGAAAGGTTTACGAAACTTACTTGGTCCGTACTCGGCAATTGAGTTGGCAACGGGAGGATCATCGCCACGTCGGATTCCGACGTTAGGCGCATCTCATACACTAAGTGCTGACGGTCGCCATTCAGGCGAGCGTAGATCTTCGTGTTGGACACCTGTTGAACGTCGTGAGAAAAGATACACATTGGATTGCATCTGCCTAACTACATATTATGCGGAAACTTTCTGTATAACACTCTATTTAGGCGCGATTGCCAGAACTTTTCCCTATATCACACCCAAAAGCGTGTTAGCCAGATTAGCATATTGCCAAAAACCTTGTTTAACTAAATTTCTGACAATTAGGCTCATTCTAGCAATGATTCTTCGATCTGACCGCACCCATTGACAAAAATTTACAATTATTCGACCTTTTGCGATCGCGATCGGGGGATAGTTGTTTTTTGTTACAGCAGTGGGGGAGAAGGGAGCGG
>NZ_JASJFE010000798.1:0-5327 GCF_030067735.1 Microcystis sp. M53598_WE2
ATAATTAATAACTCTCAAACATAAAAGGAGATGAAACTACTGTGAATTTAGCCGAGGGCGTTCAAATAGTATCTTTTGGCATTTTAGCAGCCCTGGTAATCGGGACAGCTTTAGGCGTGGTACTATTATCTAATATCGTTTATTCCGCCTTTTTATTGGGCGGTGTTTTTATCAGCATTTCCGGTTTATATCTCTTACTAAATGCTGATTTTGTAGCGGCGGCACAAATTCTAATTTTTGTGGGCGCAATTAACGTTTTAATTCTCTTTGCCATTATGCTTGTTAACAAGCAAGAGGACTTTTCTGATATTCCTAAACGTTGGATTCGTCAGGCATCTACTGCTTTAGTTTGTGTGGGTTTATTTGTACTGTTATCAACCATGGTTTTAATCACACCTTGGTCAATTTCTACCACTTCTCCCGCCGTTGTGACTAATACTTTAGTAGAAATCGGTAAGCATTTCTTTAGTGATTTCTTGCTACCCTTTGAATTAGCTTCCGTGCTATTATTAATGGCCATGGTCGGAGCAATTATTTTAGCTCGTCGTGACCTTATCCCCACCCTAAAAGCTGAAGAACCTACGGCCACAGCTTTAACATTACCCGAACGACCTAGAGAATTAACCGCCCCTAAATAAGACCAAAGAAAGAGGTATCATGCAGATTCAGTTAGAGTATTATTTGTTATTAGCGGCGGCTTTATTTTGTATCGGAATTTACGGTTTAGTCACCAGTCGCAATGCCGTCCGGGTTTTAATGTCGATCGAATTGATGCTCAATTCTGTTAACATTAACTTAATGGGTTTTTCCAACTATCTTGACCCCGCTAATATCCGAGGCCAAATTTTTACTATTTTCGTGATTACCGTAGCGGCAGCCGAGGCAGCCGTGGGTTTAGCGATTATCCTGACTATCTATCGTAACCGCGACACGATCGATATGGAACAGTTTAATCTGCTCAAATGGTAAGCTTTTAAATAGGGTTTGCTGAATAAATCTAAAAACCTTGTTGGATAAGGTTTTTAAACTTTTTTTCCCTCAAAAAGTGCCGACCATTGGGGTGAACCCCACACCCCACACCCCACACCCCACACCCTGTCCCCACGAAAAACTTTTTCAGCCAACCCTAAATATTTACCCCCCCTCTCTCCCTTTTTTGGGGAGAGTTTTTTTTGGCTAATTTTTCCTGTTAACGGGGATAAATCTCGGTGACAACTCGATCGGGGGAACTACTGGTAACAACAATGTTATTATCTTCTAAAGTGCCGATCGCTTTATCGCCAGTGAGATTAAATTTTGGTTCCTGTTGTTCATAGATAATATTCCCCTCGGCCTCGACAATTTTTTCCGACATTTTCCAAGTTAAGATCTGACTATACAATTGCGCCCCAGTTTTCTGATTAATTCCCTTAACCCCATCCTTGAGATAAGCGATACGATTGCCTAATTCCACCACCACACGATTACCAGTAATAGTGATTTGATCTTGATATTGAAAAATTTCCGTGGGGCGATCGGAAGTTAAGGTACGATTTTGATAGTTCCAAATTGCCTGAGAACCAGAAATCTGTAAAGGTGGTTCTAAAGAGCGATATTCGAGGTTTTCTTGCAGGATAACCTGATTATTTTTTCTTTCCCAACGACCGCCGATAGCAGTAAGGCGATCGATAATAGTTTTATCAATATAGCGATCAAAAGCGACTTTTTGATCGGTACTAATGACTTGTTGAGGAATTTCCCAGTACAGGCGCTCGGTTTGCAGGACGACACGAGATTCCTTGGCGGTAGCCACCACTTGACCTTGTAATTCTAGTTTTTCTTGGCGCGTGTCGTAGCGTCCTTGGCGGGCCTTGGCTTCTAGTTGTAGATGACTACCTTTGATCCCTTTGGAGGAGATTAAAATACCTTCCTTGGGTAGCCAACGCAATTCCGGCGCGTTAATAATGGCTTTATTGCGGGGATCCACAGCCACAATATTATCTTTGAGGAGAATTTCCTGGCCTTCCTTGTAAACTTCCCCTCGGTCAGCACTAACCTGTAAAACTACTTTCCCATCTTGATAGATATTACCCTTGATATTTTCCAGACGGGCAATTTTTTGGTCTTGGGTGTAGGTAGCTTTTTTGACTTGAATTTTCCAAAGGGGTTGTCCCGAAGGGTTAGCCTGTTCTAAGGTGGCATTATTGAGAATTAAGCGGCCAGTTTCTTCAATTTTAGGCGATTCTGTCGGCGAAATTTTCGGCGGATCGGGAGGTTGACAGGCCGTTAATCCCAGCAAACCGATTAGGAGGGCAGCCCCGCGCCCAATTGATAGTTTTAATTGTAACCGCTGCCTCAATTTCGATCGCTCCGCTGCTATTTTCTCTCCTCCCAGTGTAGGGTAAGGGGTCGCCCCTTGACCGAGCGGTATTGTTAATCGCTAGTTTTGCTGGGAAAAACCCCCGGTTGAACGGTGAGAGTTTGTTGTTTACCCCTGCGGTTAATCTCGATTTCCAGATTACCACCGATCGCACTGGTTTCCACACCTTGCTGCACATCCGAAGCGGTTTTAACGGGGTTTCCTGCCACAGTTTCGATGATATCACCCGCTTGCATTCCGGCTTTTTGGGCGGGGGAATTTTCCACCACTCGCAGGACGATTACCCCTTCATTTTGGTCAATATTAAAGTTTAATTCTTTAGTTTCGTTCAATTGCTGCCGTAATTCTGGGTTTAGCGTCACCATGTGGATACCGATGTAGGGATGTTCCGCTTTACCCTTGCTAGATAGCTGTCCCGCCACTTTTTGGGCGGTTTCGATGGGAATGGCAAACCCTAAACCCTGAGCATCGGCCCGAATTGCCGTATTAATGCCGATAACTTCCCCCTTGGCGTTTAGCAACGGGCCGCCGGAATTGCCGGGGTTAATAGCGGCATCGGTTTGAATAAAACGAACCCGTTTATCGGGAACCCCCACTTCGCTGCTAGTCCGGCCCAAGGCACTAATAATGCCCACCGTAACAGTATTATCTAAGCCTAGGGGATTGCCAATAGCGATCGCCCACTCCCCAGGGATTAAAGTTTCGGCCTTGCCAAAAGTCACCGTCGGTAAATTTTTCGCCTCGATTTTCACCAGGGCCACATCGGTCATATTGTCAACCCCCAGGACTTTACCTTGATGAGTTTGACCGTTTTTCAAAGTCACTTTTACTTGGGTTGTCCCTTCCACCACATGGGCATTAGTTAAAAGTAGTCCATCTGTACTGACAATAAACCCAGAACCGGTTCCCCGTTCCAAATGCTCCCTGGGAATCGGCACTTCATTGCCAAAAAAGCGCCGAAAAAAGGGCTGTTTAAATTCTTCGGGAATTTGGTCGGCCACTTCCCGGGCCGAGTCAATCCGCACCACCGCCGGCCCGACTTTCTGCACGGCCTGGGCGATAAAATTAACATTGCCGTCGGTTTGGGGAATAACAGGGAGAGAGAGGGAAGCGGGGAGGATTGCCGGCGGTTTATTTACCTCTAGGGGTGCTTTTCTGCTTAAATACTGATTTCCTAGCACACCCACAGTACCACCTAGGGCGAGTAATCCCAGTGAAATCCCCAATCTTGTCAATAAACCCATAAGCTCTAGCCCTAAAATGTCGTGTGCGGTAGAATCGGCCCCAAACTTACCTATATTATAGGCTGTCTTTTTTGTCAGTAGGAAAGAATCAATGGGAACTTACCCCGTTTACGGGTCTTCTTTTAGGGGTAAAATCACGAAACAGCTATGAGAATCTCAGTTCATGCAATTGTTTGATCGCATCCGTTTAGGGATAGCCGTAGCGGTGGCTAAAACCGTTACTGCTGTGGTTAAAGGACTCCGTTTAGGGGCTGCCAGCGTCCTGCCGGGGGAAATTGCCCGTCGTCTCCATCCCCGTTTGTTACCGCTACTCTGTGGGCAAGTCCGACGGGGGGTAATCTTGGTGGTTGGCACGAATGGAAAAACTACCACTTCCCTACTCCTAAGAACTATTCTAGAGCGTCAGGGGGCAAAAGTCACCCATAATACCACTGGGGCAAATTTAATTAATGGTTTAATCACTGCTTTATTAGCCGATGCCAATTTATTCGGCACTTTAAAGGCTGATTATGCCATTTTAGAAGTGGATGAAAATATTCTACCTTTGGTTTTAAAAGATTGTCGTCCTCGCGCTATTTTAGCTCTAAATTTGTTTCGCGATCAACTCGATCGCTATGGGGAAGTGGATACGATTAGTCGCCGTTGGCAAGGGGCCATATCTCCCCTACCCACCGATACTTTAGTGATTCTCAATGCTGATGATCCGACTCTTTCCCATTTGGGTCAACAACTGCCCCAAAGAGTTGTATATTTTGGCTTAAGTGAGCCAGAATTATATCTAGAAGAAATTCCCCACGCTGTCGATTCTATTTACTGTCCTAAATGTGGTGCTTCTTTGGATTATCGCGGGGTTTATCTCTCCCATTTAGGGGATTTTAGTTGTCCTAGTTGTGGCTTTAAAAAGAGTAATCCTGCTTTTCATAGTCACGATTGGCCGCAGATTTTAATCGGTGTTTATAATAAATATAATACTTTGGCGGCGGGTTTAGTAGCCCAGGAATTAGGGATTAAAGATCGAGAAATTTTTGAGACAGTTCAGGGTTTTAAAGCGGCTTTTGGTCGAGCGGAAGAATTAGAAATTGAGGGTAAAAAAGTTAGGATTTTACTGTCTAAAAATCCTGTGGGTATGAATGAAACAATTCGCGCGGTGGCTGATATTTTACAGAAAGAAAAGTCTTCTACTACTCTCTTAGTTCTCAATGATCGCATCCCCGACGGTACGGATGTTTCTTGGATTTGGGATGTGGATACGGAAAAATTAACCCGTTTGGGAACAACTTTAGTAGTAACGGGCGATCGACTTTATGACATGGCTTTACGCTTACAATATAGTCAGGATAGTCTCGCTTATCCCGTTAATTTAATTGTTGAATCTGATCTAAAAAAAGCGATCCAAATTGCCCTTAATAACACCAAAAATGAGGAAACTTTACATATTTTACCCACCTATTCTGCTATGTTAGAAGTACGAGAGATTCTCACGGGACGAAAGATTTTGTAGAAATTAGAAAAGAGTGAAGATTGGTGTTAGGTGTTGGTGTGGTCACTGCGTACGCGTTGCGGGGGGTTTTAGGGTGTTAGGGTTTTAGGGTTTTAGTTGAAATTCCCCACTTCCCCACTTCCCCACTTCCCCACTTCCCCATTCCCCCATTTCCCCCTTTTCCCCTTCCCCCCTTTCCCCCTAAAAATTATTCAAGTACTAGAAATTAAAATTGGCTTGGTAT
>NZ_JASJFE010000454.1:0-5651 GCF_030067735.1 Microcystis sp. M53598_WE2
CGGGGGGGGAAAGGGGGGGGTACAAAGTTTGCTTGAATTGAAACGTTAGCTTCAAATACTGCTTTGTCTATTTCCTGTAAAGATTTTACATCACGAGCAGGGGGAAACTAGAACTATTGAGTAGAACCCCATATCTTTAATTGTCAAGGTGCAGATAGCGTAGTGGTTAGACTACATGGGTTTTTAAAGCGGTTGATTACCCTATCCGCTCTACTTACATGGTAGCTATTTGGCCTGAGTAGGTCAAGACCCTTACAAGAAGAAGTTATTCGAGATTTTGTCAGGAGACTGGACGCTTATTTTTAATCGTGCTTCGTGTCACTGAGCCTTTACGTTGAGCCTTTACATTGAGCCTGTCGAAATGTGTCGAAGTGCTGTTTTATATTGGCGCTTGGTTTCATCCCGTCCCTAAAAGCGACGGGATGAAACCCCGACATTTGAGATAAAATTTATAATCGGAATCCTTTGGATATTCCCTAGACCAGAGCGATTAACGAAAATTATCAAAAAATGATACAAGATAAAAAACCCACGGTGATCATTACTGGGACAACTTCTGGAGTCGGTCTCTACGCCGCTAAATCCCTTGCTCAAAGAGGTTGGTTTGTGGTTATGGCCTGTCGGGATATCCCGAAAATGGAACAGGCTGCCAAGGAATTGAACATTCCCCGGGATAACTACTGTATTGAATTTATCGACCTCGGTTCCCTCGATAGCGTCCGGCGCTTCGTTAAAAATTTCCGGGCCTTGGGCCGCTCTCTAACCGCTTTAGTCTGCAATGCCGCTATCTATCTGCCTTTGCTCAAAGAACCCTTAAGAAGTCCCGACGGTTATGAATTGAGCATGGCCACCAATCATTTAGGTCATTTCCTGTTGTCGAATTTGCTCTTGGAAGATCTAAAAAATTCTCCCTCTCCCGACCGCCGTTTAGTCATTCTCGGCACTGTCACCCATAATCCCGATGAATTAGGCGGTAAAATTCCTCCTCGTCCCGATTTGGGCGATTTGGAAGGGTTTGCCAAGGGTTTCAAAGAGCCGATTACTATGGCCGACGGCAAAAAATTTGAATCGGTCAAAGCCTACAAAGATAGTAAGGTGTGTAATGTTCTCACCATGCGGGAACTGCACAAACGCTATCACCAATCGACCGGAATCACTTTTACTTCCCTCTATCCGGGTTGTGTGGCCGATACACCCCTTTTCCGCAACCATTACCCCTTTTTCCAGCAGTTTTTCCCCTGGTTCCAGAAAAATATCACCGGTGGCTATGTTTCCCAAGAATTAGCCGGGGAAAGAGTCGCTATGGTGGTTGCTGACCCCGAATACCGTCAATCCGGTGCTTACTGGAGTTGGGGCAATCGTCAGAAAAAAGAGGGTAAATCCTTTGTTCAAAGGGTTTCTCCTCAAGCTCGCGACGATGAAAGAGGCGCAAAAATGTGGGAATACAGCGCTAAATTAGTCGGATTAGCCTAATTTCCGATTTTGAGCCTGAAAAAGGACACAAGGTAACTTGTGTCCTTGTGGAAACGGGGAGCGCCGGAGCAGCAAGAAACAATCCATAACTGGGTTTTTAAAGTTCGATTAGCAGTTAATGATACTATTAAAAACGGATTTGGTATTATTCCGATTTTACTGCAAGCTTTTGCCAATCTTGACGGAAAAGATTAGTCAACTTTCCTCAAAAATTACTTGATCGATAAAAATTTTTAAGTCAGAAAATTCAAAAATTGCTGGATGATAAAAGCATTAAACAAATCAATAAAAAATGCCCCCACCAAAGGAACAATAATAAATGCCTGGGGAGAAGCCCCAAAATGTTCCGTCACCGCGGTCATATTGGCGATCGCTGTGGGAGTTGCCCCTAGAGTTAAACCCAAATAACCGGCGCAAACTACTGAAGCATGATAGTTTTTTCCCATTACGGGAAAGACCAGTAAAACAGTATAAATAATGCTGAGTGAGAACTGCACTAATAACAGGATAGCAATCGGTCCGGCCAAATCGATCAATGTCCATAATTGTAAACTCATCAAGGACATAGATAGGAATAAACCGAGACTAACATCAGAAATTAAGGCTAAAGAGGGCGTATTAGCGGGCCAAGGAAAGCGTTTCAACACCAAAGGTACGGTATTAGTCAGGATAATTCCTGCCAATAAACAGGGGACAAAATCCGGTAATTTTAAACCAAGGGGAGTTACCCAGTAGTTAATCTGATTACCTAAACCGATAGTTAAACCAATCACTAAGATTGAATGGAGCATTGTATTGTAATCGATATTGACATTCCTCTGGCTTTGTTTAATTCCCACCGTTAAATCTTGGTCTTGATTATTGGCTCGCAGTCGATTTCTAGTAATTAACCATTTAGCCACCGGTCCGCCAATAATTCCCCCTAAAACTAGCCCAAAAGTAGCACTAGCTACACCGATTTCTGATGCTTTGGCGATGCCATAATTATCACGAAAAATAGAAGCCCAAGCAATGGCAGTCCCGTGACCCCCACTCAAAGAAACGGAACCAGCAATCAAACCGATGGGTAAATCTAATCCCATCACTTTTGCCACTCCTAACCCAGCTAAATTTTGTAGAATGAGATAAACCACGGCGGTTATTAATAAAATTAGCAAGGGTTTACCCCCTTGCAGCAGGGTTTTTAGTTTTGAGGACAGCCCGATAGTAGTAAAAAAAACGATTAACAGGGCATCCCGAACATTAAGGGTAAATTCGATTTGCCATTTAAAAACAGCAAAAAATAGACCGAAAAATAAGGAAGCTAAGACACCACCAGCAACGGCATCAGGAATGTTATAGTCTTGCAGAAATTTGATATTTTTGGTTAAATACTTACCGAGATAGAGGACTAGAATAGCCATAATAATTGTCTGGCGTTGGCTAAATTGGTAAATTTCCATTTTCTTAATCTTAGTTCTCCAAGATGCTCTACTTAAGTTTAGTCCTAATTTTCAGTAACAATAAATCCGCTTATTAAAAACTTATTATTTATTCTCCGTTTTGCATGAGTGCCTCTTGCATGAGTGCCTCTCCTCATAAGTAGCCTATACTCAACGGATTTAGTATAACAACCTTATCTTTAAGAAAGCCGCCATGAAAAAGGACACAAGGTAACTTGTGTCCTTCCCGAAGCTAGGAACTTAATTTTTATTTAGCGTCGGAGAATTCCGCATCGATGACATCATCGCCACCACCAGCACCACCAGAGGGGCCATTGTCGTCATTGCCACCGGTGGGATTACTAGGGGCCCCTTGCTGATACATACTGCTACCGATCGCGTAGAGGGCTTGTTGTAATTCCGGTAGGATGGTTTTGATCTTACTATCATCGTCTTGAGCGATCGCTTCTTCCAGTTCCTTAATCAATGCCTGGGCTTTATTTTTCTCGGATGGGGGAACCTTATCGCCCAACTCGGCTAACTGCTTCTCAGCTTGATAAACCACGTTTTCAGCTTGATTTTTGCGTTCAATGCGTTCGCGACGTTCCTTATCGACTGCGGCGTTCGATTCTGCCTCATTAACCATGCGTTCCACTTCATTTTGGGGCAAGGTAGAAGCGCCGGTGATGCTGATCGATTGTTCTTTTCCTGTACCTTTATCCTTAGCGGTGACATTTAAAATACCGTTAGCATCGATGTCGAAGACCACTTCGATTTGAGGCACACCACGAGGAGCGGGAGGGATACCATCGAGTCGGAAAGTTCCCAAACTCTTGTTATCTTTGGCCATTTCCCGTTCCCCTTGCAGGACGTGGATTTCCACGTTAGTTTGTCCATCTACTGCCGTGGAGAAAACTTCCGATTTTTTGGTGGGGATAGTGGTGTTGCGGGTAATAATCCGCGTCATCACACCGCCGAGGGTTTCCACACCCAAAGACAGGGGCGAAACATCAAGCAGAAGAATATCTTTGACTTCACCAGCGAGGACACCACCTTGAATAGCGGCACCTACGGCTACCACTTCATCGGGGTTAACGCTTTGGTTAGGATCTTTGCCCAGAACTTTTTTAACTAATTCTTGAACGGCGGGAATCCGGGTTGAACCACCGACGAGAACCACTTCATCGAGGGCAGATTTATCGATTTTGGCATCACGGATGGCATTTTCGACGGGAATCCGACAGCGATCGATTAAATCGGCGCAAATTTCCTCAAATTTAGCTCTGGTTAAAGTGGTATCTAGGTGTTTTGGTCCTTCGGCGGTAGCGGTGATGAAGGGCAGGTTAATTTCCGCTTGGGTAACGCTAGAAAGTTCAATTTTGGCTTTTTCTGCCGCTTCTGTGAGACGTTGCAGGGCTTGTTTATCTTGACGGAGATCTATTCCTTCAACTTTTTTGAATTCTCCGGCTAAATAATCGACGATTTTTTTATCGAAGTCATCACCACCGAGATGAGTATCTCCAGAGGTAGCGAGAACTTCAAAGACACCATCACCCACTTCTAGAACCGATACGTCAAAGGTTCCCCCACCCAAGTCAAAAACGAGAATGGTTTCGTTAGCTTTTTTGTCTAATCCGTAGGCAAGAGAGGCGGCAGTGGGTTCGTTGATAATGCGGAGAACTTCAATCCCAGCAATTCTACCGGCATCTTTGGTGGCCTGACGTTGGGAGTCATTAAAATAAGCGGGTACGGTGATGACTGCTTGGGTAACGGTTTCGCCGAGGTATTTACTGGCATCTTCCACCAGTTTCCGCAGTACCTGGGCGGAAATTTCTTCGGGGGAGAATTGTTTGCCCTGGGCGGGACAGTCTAATTTAACGTTGCCGTTGCCGTCTTGGAGAGTTTTGTAGGATACTTCTGTGGCTTCGTTGGTAACTTCGTTGAATTTCCTGCCGATGAAGCGTTTGACGGAATAAAAAGTATTTTGCGGGTTCATTACCGCTTGACGTTTGGCGATTTGTCCTACTAGGCGATCGCCACTTTTGGCGTAGGCGACGACTGAGGGCGTGGTTCTAAATCCTTCGGCGTTGGCGATAACGGTGGGTTTGCCCCCTTCCATAACCGCGACGCAGGAGTTAGTCGTCCCTAAGTCAATTCCAACTACTTTTCCCATAATCTTTGTGCTGCTCCGATACAACTATAGTGACTTCTAGAATCGGAACTGTACTCGGTTTTTAGGCGATACCCACCCCTATCAGTTCCTTCGTTATCTCTATAGTGCAAAATAACCCCGCTTTCTCGATAGTGTAGGTATCCGAACCTTTTTGGTAGTATTGCTAATGTCAGTTCGGGATCAAAGAGTTAGTGGTGAAGGAAAGGAGTCAGAAGTGAGACAAACTCTTAGTTCTTACCACTCCATGCTCGCTCTCCTTGGTTTCCCTGGAGTGGTGGTGGAAATCCCTCACTTCCTCTCTTTTAAGTAGAAAATATGAATCTCAGACATCAAGATCATTACCAGAGTTCAGAAATTTACCGCACTTTACGGCTCTTCTCGACTTTGTGTGATAATTTTTGCTTATGGAATCGTGAAATGCTTATCGGGCAAGACTTTTAGGGCTATTTTGCGGAAGAAAGTATCAGTATAGACCTCGTTTCCACACAGAAACCAGAAGAGCCACTTTACTTTATTAATAACTGAAAGATCGTGCTAAGTAGGGAGGCACAATTATTTGTAGGATGGGTTAGCGGTAGCCTAAC
>NZ_JASJFE010000415.1:0-2942 GCF_030067735.1 Microcystis sp. M53598_WE2
AAAAATCTTTGGTAAGCTTCCCGATACCGAGTTAATTTATCTTGGCGCTAATAGATGATAGTTATAATAATAATAAATCCGGTTATTAAAAACTGATTATTTATTCCCCCTTTTGCCTTTTGCCTCTTGCCTTTTGCCTGTCCTCACAAGTAGCCTATACTCAACAGATTTAGTATAACTGAATAACTGATACAAAATCCTGTTTAAAAGGTATGGGAGAGTGGGAAGTGGGAATTAGGAATTAGGAATTAGGAAGTGGGAATTAGGAAGTGGGAAGAATAAATAAAAATAATCTCCTGAATACTGACTCCTAACTCCTGTGTCCTGTCTCCTGAATACTGACAGCTTACTGCTATACTTAAGCGGTTAAATCGATTAACTTTTGTTTTAAAGTTTCCAATCCTAGCCGACGAATAGCCGAGATAAAAACAGCTTGGGGGTATTTTTCCTTAGCTATTTCCAAATCCTCGCTTTTTACCTGATCCAACTTATTAAACACCATTAACATCGGACCGGTTTGAATCGGCATCTCCGAGAGGATTTTTAATACCGAGGCGATCTGACTTTCCCAAGCTGGATGGGACAGATCCACCAGATGGAGTAATGCTTCTGCTTCCGTTACTTCCTCTAAAGTTGCCCGAAAAGCATCCACCAGCGAGGGGGGTAATTCATGGATAAAACCCACCGTATCAGTTAGTAAAAGGGTGTGAGAGACTTGGCTGAGGGGATCGGTAATAGTTAAGCGTCGGGTGGTGGGATCAAGGGTAGCAAACAGTTGATCGGCGGTATAAACTTCGGCAGCGGTGAGAGCATTAATTAAAGTAGATTTTCCCGCATTGGTGTAACCGACGATCGCCACACTGGCTACATCTTGTTTTTGCCGTTGTTTGCGTAAACGGGAACGATGAGCTTGCAGTTGATCCACCTCATCCTGGAGACGGGATAAACGACGTTGAATAGTTCGGCGTTCTGTTTCTAATTTTGTCTCCCCCGGTCCGCGAGTGCCAATTCCTCCCCCTAATCTCGACATGGCTAATCCGCGCCCGGTGAGACGGGGTAAAGTGTATTCTAATTGGGCTAATTCTACCTGTAGTTTACCCGCTTGGGATTGGGCCCGTTGGGCGAAAATATCCAGGATCACCTCGGTGCGATCGACCACTCTCACCCCGATTTGGTTCTCTAGATTGCGAATTTGGGCGGGAGAAAGGTCGCGATTGAATACAACTAAATTAGCCCCCGAAGTTTGCACCTGTAGGGCGATTTCTGCCACTTTTCCCGAACCGATAACTGTTTGAGGATGGGGATGATCTCGTTTTTGTCGGGTGACTTGCAAAACTTTGCCCCCGGCGGTATCAACTAAACGTTCTAATTCGCTTAAACCGTCCTCGAACTGGCGATCGCTCATACCGTCGGTGATTAAACCAACCAATAGCACCCGATCTTCGGCTGTATCAACGGTTATAGCGGTAAATTCTCGCTGAAACTCCGCCTCTAGTCCTTCCACTAACTCTAAAAAGTCCTGTTTGCTTAAATCCTCTAGATTTAAGGGAGGGGAGACAGACCAGTATATATTACTATTGACATTTGTTTGACTTTGTGGTATAAGATGCGCCAGATAGACTTGCTCCACATAACCGGTCGCCCCACCACCGCGACGGATCATGCCTGTACCGGTTAATGTTAAGATCACCAGTGCGTCTAATCTTTGCAAAGCCATGGCGGTTAAACTGGATTCTTTTGGCGGTTCCTGCTTGATTTCCGTGGCGATGCAACGAATTCCGCAAAGACGTTCGGAACCGTAGCGGGGTAGTTCCAAGAGAGAAAACTGGGTTTGTCGGGGGGTTCCCACTCCCACACGAATTACCTGGCCGCGACGGTTGATATAGGTGCAGAGGGGTTGATGGATATCGGTACTGATAGCCGCCAGTCTTTGGGCGAATTCTGGGGTGGTGAGAGTATCAATAGGCAAGCGTTCATGGTACAGCCTTTGTAGCTGTTTCATCTGACTGGCTTTCAGTCCCTGGGTATTGCCGAAGATGGTATCGATAGGCTTTCCTCGCAATTAGGATATTAGGGGTCGAGAAGGTCGTCACCGACCTCCCCTCCCATTCAGAACCGTGCATGAGACTTTCACCTCACACGGCTCCTAGTTCGACTGTTCCCTTGTTAAGGATACAGCTTGACTTCTTTTGGTTGACCCTGTATCATCTAGATTGACAAATTCCGCCAAAGATGTCAAATCAGATGATTCTAGGCTTCCATTAGATGCCGATTTTTCATCGTGACAGTGGCGGTGTAGTAATTGAAGGTTTTTATATTCATCCTTTCCGCCTAAGCTTAGAGGGTGAATGTGGTCAACTTCAATTAAATCCGATGGGGTGAAATACTGCCCACATCGGTTACACTTGCCTTGTTGCTTCTTAAGTAGTTTGGCTACTCTCGTCAGTGTGTCGATTGCTTGTCCTCGTCTGCTCGCCCAGTAAGTCCAATTTCCGTCATAAGGTGAAGCGTCGGGGCGTACTAGGGTATGTCTGACGATTGGAGTCCAGTTGTGTTTCCATAATTGAAACCCATCTTTGGTTTTAAATAACCAAGTCTCTCGTCTTTCTTTCCCGTTGCGGTGCTGATTCAGAAGTAGTGATGACGGCTTAACCTTTACCTAAAATGTCGGATGAATGCCCCCGCTAAATTTTTCGACAAGACATCAACCTTTGCGGGGGATGAAATCCGACCAGGATATTAACTGCGAAGCACGATTTTAATACTACCATCTATGGGTAAACTGTGTTATCATTAAACTATCCAATGGTCGAGGATTAATCAATGCTAGTCGTAGAAGCCAAGTTAAAAAACGGGACACCAGAACAATACCAAAGACTAGATGAAGCAATTAGGACATCTCAGTTTGTGCGTAATTATTGTGTTCGTTATTGGATGGACAA
>NZ_JASJFE010000836.1:0-10871 GCF_030067735.1 Microcystis sp. M53598_WE2
AGACAAATTTAAGATTTTCTCCAACAGCGACGTGGGGTGTGGGGAAGTGGGGAAGTGGGGTGTGGGGTGTGGGGTGTGGGGTGTGGGGTGTGGGGTGTGGGGAAGTGGGGTGGTGGGGTAGTGGGGGAATTTCAACTAAAACCCTAAAACCCTAAAACCCTAACACCCTATCTAGACTTGTAGCATTTCGGGGGTTTTTTCCTTCTGCTGCAGTGCGACGTGGAGACGGTTTAAGGCACTGACGTAGGCGCGAGCGGAGGCGACAATAATATCGGTATCGGCCGCGTGAGCGGAGTAGGTGCGTCCTTCGTAACGGAGACGGATGGTCACTTCTCCTAAAGCATCGATTCCCTCGGTAACTTCTCGCACCGAGAAAGAGATTAATTCGTTAGGAATCTTCACCACTCGATTGATCGCTTTGCAGAGAGCATCCACCGGCCCTGTCCCAATGGCCGCATCGGATAACTCGCTACCGTCAGGAGTGCGAATCGTTACCGTGGCCGTGGGCCGGGCGCTATTTCCGCAGGACACTTGTACTAATTCGAGGCGGAAGTGATCGGGAACCGTATCGATTTCATCGTTAACAATCGCTTCCAGATCGCGATCGGTGATTTCCTTTTTGCGATCAGCCATTTCCTTAAACTGGATAAAAGCGTTATTAAGTTCCGTTTCCGAAAGTTCAAAACCCAATTCCTGTAACCGAGAGCGAAAAGCGTTGCGGCCAGAGAGTTTACCGAGAACGATCTGATTATGGGTTAAACCGATCGATTCTGCATCCATAATCTCATAGGTGAGTTTATGTTTTAACACCCCGTCCTGATGGATTCCCGACTCGTGTGCGAAAGCGTTAGCACCGACGATCGCCTTATTCGGTTGCACGATCATGCCGGTAAGATTAGAAACTAGGCGAGAAGTGCGATAGATTTCCTTGGTGTTGATCTTGGTTAAAGGTTCCGTGGACTCTGCTGGACGACCAAGGAAAGGATTAAAATAGGAGCGCCGGACATGAAGGGCCATCACCAACTCTTCTAGGGAAGCATTACCGGCACGCTCACCGATGCCGTTAATGGTACATTCCAACTGTCGAGCGCCATTTTTAACTGCTTCGAGGAAATTAGCCACCGCTAACCCTAAATCATCGTGACCATGGACGGAGATAATCGCTTGGTCGATATTGGGGACATTTTCCTTAATTCCCTGGATTAAAGCCCCAAATTCGCTGGGGGTGGTGTAACCGACGGTATCGGGAATGTTAACGGTGGTGGCTCCTGCGGCGATCGCTCTTTCGAGGACTTGATAGAGGAATTCGGGATCGCTGCGGCCGGCATCTTCGGGGGAAAATTCCACATCATCAACGAAGGATTTGGCATAGGCCACCATTTCCGGCACAATCTCAAGAACTTCCTGACGAGTCTTCTTAAGTTTGTATTGGAGGTGGATATCAGATGTGGCTAGGAAGGTGTGAATTCTGGGCTTGGCGGCGGGTCTGAGCGCATCGGCGGCTGATTTGATATCTTTTTGAGTAGTGCGGGCTAATCCGCAAATAATCGGGCTATCAGCTTCGCTGCCGACGCTGGCGGCAATTTTCTGCACCGCATCAAAGTCCCCCGGACTAGCGTGGGGAAAACCCGCTTCAATGACATCAACTCCCAGTCGTGCCAGTGCGCGCGCTATGGTTAGCTTCTCATCCACATTTAAAGCGGCACCCGGGGACTGTTCCCCATCTCGAAGGGTGGTATCGAAGATAATCACACGATCTGGACTGGTATTCATAGTTTTTTTGTACCGTTAACGAACTTGGGAGTTGTTCCTCTGATTATAGCAGCCCAGGCCGAGGGGGTTGTTAAGGAAAATTGCGCTGAGAATTTCTCGACTTGCTTGCGCTTTTCCTGCTTGCCCTTTTTTTGGCTACCATAGAGGATATAGATAAATTGGCGAGGGAGTTAAAAATGTTTGGCAAACCAGCGAAAGAACCGAACCCACCGGAGGTAAAAGACCTACAGGAGGTGATGTTTTCGATTAAGCAAAATCTCGAACCAGATCAGGATAAAACTGATATTAATCTTGTTGAGACTCCCCCGCCAGAGGTAGTTACTGTAGTTGAAAATATTAGTAAAATTCTCTCTCCCTATTTTATCGTTTTGGTGGGTTTATTTCTCTATGATCGGAATAGTTTTATCGGTTTTTTGTTAGTCTTTACGGGAGTTTTAGCAATTTTCGGAGTTTCTCTCAAGGATATTAATAAACTTATTGAAGAAGGGAAAAAGTTTTTCCAATCTAAATAGTTTTCTCCTCTGGGTATAGCAGTGATCTTAATGGTGCGGTGGCCAGTCTCTGCTGTTAGGAAACGGCTAGAAGGGAGCTTTTTTAAGTGAGCAGTAAACAGTGAACTGATACTAAATCCAGTTATTAAAAACTGATTATTTATTCTCCCCTTTGCATGAGTGCCTCTTGCATGAGTGCCTGTCCTGATATGTTACCTATACTCAACGGATTTAGTATGATAACTGAAAACTCACATCTGATAACTGATAACTGATAACTGATATAAGATTATGTCTTTAGTTGCATCTTTACTCGATCGAGTATCTCCTCAGAGTTTACAACAATTGCTAGCCAGCGATCGAGCTTGGCAAGCTTTGCGCTTAGAAAATCCAGTTATTCCTGCGGTAATTAATCAAAGTCAAGAATCTTTAGGAGAGACGGATTTTGATCTAGTGATTGCGGGGGGAACTTTGGGAATTTTCATCGGGGCTGCTTTGCAAACTAGGGGCTGGCGTGTGGCATTATTAGAAAGAGGTATTCTGCGCGGTCGTGAGCAGGAGTGGAATATTTCACGTTTAGAATTAAGCAGTTTTTTAGAGTTAGATTTATTGACCGAAGCTGAATTAAATCAAGCGATAGCGACGGAATATAATCCTGGGAGGGTGGGATTTTATCAAGGTTATGAGCTTTGGGTCAGAGATATTTTAAATATCGGTGTTGATCCGGTTTATTTGCTAGAGACTTTAAAAACTAAGTTTTTAGAAGCGGGAGGAAAGTTATTAGAAAATTCGGGGTTTAGTGGGGCGATTATTCATCCCGATGGAGTAATGGTTAAAACGGGAGAAATGACTTTAAAAACCCGTTTATTAATCGATGCCATGGGTCATTTTTCGCCAATTGCAAAACAGGCAAGAAAAGGAGAAAAACCCGATGGAGTTTGTTTAGTGGTGGGTAGTTGCGGTCAGGGTTTTCCCAGTAATGAAACTGGTGATTTGATTTATTCTTTTACCCCAATCTTGCACCAATGTCAATACTTTTGGGAAGCATTTCCCGCTAGGGATGGTCGGACAACTTATTTATTTACCTATCTCGATACCCATCCCGATCGCTTTAGTTTAGAATTTTTGATGGAGGAGTATTTAAGATTACTGCCGGAGTATCAAAAGGTGGATTTAGAAGCGGTAAAATTTCAGCGTTTTCTAGCGGGTTTTTTCCCTGCCTATCGTCAAAGTCCTTTAAAGATGCCTTGGTCAAGAATTCTGGCAGTGGGAGATAGTAGTGGTAGTCAATCTCCGGTAAGTTTTGGTGGTTTTGGGGCAATGGTCAGGCATTTAAAAAGGCTAACTTTCGCCATCGAGGAAGCTTTACAAATCGATGCTTTAAACCGAGAAGATTTAGCCCTTTTACAACCATATCAACCTAATATATCGGTAACGTGGCTATTTCAAAAAACCATGAGTGTCCAGATATATGCTAACCCTAATCCCAATCAAATTAATGACTTAATGAGTGGAGTTTTTCGGGTAATGGACAAGTTGGGAGATGAGGTATTAAAACCATTTTTACAGGATGTGGTGCAGTTTTCTTCCCTCTCAAAAACTTTGCCTTTGGTTAATCCTCAATTAGTTTTACCGATGATTCCGCAAGTGGGTATCAATCCTTTTATCGATTGGACGGGACATTATTTTAATTTAGCTTTGTATAGTGGTTTATATCCCTTGGCAGCCACCTTAAAACCTGTTTTAGAAAAGTTACCCGACAAGCAAAAATATCTTTACCATCGTTATTTAGACAGTTGGAAATATGGCTCCGGGGGAGATTTTATCAGTAAACAGTAAACTGATAACTGATAACTGATAACTGATTTAATCTTTATCTTGAAAAAATTGTTGATCGAGATAATTAACTTTAGCATAGGGTTCTAAAGCGGAGAGAATTTGTCTGCCATAACTGCGGGCATTGACACGATTATCGAGGACAGCCACACAACCTTGACACTCCCGGAGAGACTGGACAGATTTCTGAATTTCCCTCACTGCTGTGGGTAAAAGATAGGCACGAAACCAGTCGAGATGTTGTCGTTTGTAGTAAGCAATTTTGCCAGCAACGAGAGGATTTTCGGGGGATGGTAAGGGTAAAGTAGCGATAATTAATAAACTGGGAGTCGGAAATTTTTCTTGATGGATTTGCCAGAATTGCCAACCACAAACCAGAATAGTATTATTATTAATCTCAGTTTTTTCCACTTGCACTCGCGAACCGTAATCGGCTGCGATTTGGGTGGCAATTTGTGCCTTGAGGGGAACATCTTCAATCAGGATCACGATCGGTTGTTCACTGGTATGATTAGCGCTAACTAATTCTCGCACTTGCTTTAATAACATCGGTTGAAATTCGGGTGTGTTGGGGGCGCTGATGCGATCGGGTAGATATAAATGAATATATTCACTTTCGCGATCAGCTGCAAACTTTAGAGTTAAAATTTCTCCGATACCCTGATTTTGACGGTATAAATTAGCTGATTTTTCGCTATCTAAAAAACTGCCGATTAAAACAAAGGGTTGCTGCTGCCAAATCGGTTTGAAAAAACTAGCCACCTCCAAAGGACTGATTTTTAGGGTAAATTCTTCTCGATCTCGATCTACTGATGTCCAGAGGAGATAATTATGCTCGGGGATTTTTGCCGCTAAAAGTTGCCAAGCAGAATCAGTGGCTAAGTCTTGATCCAAGCGTTGCAGGAGAGCAATTATATATTCTTTTTCTTTGGCATCAATAAGATAGCAATTATAGGGATTAATTGGATGACCAAGAATACTTTGGCCAAGTTGTGCTTTAATTAAGTCTATAACCTCTCTATGGTGGGGATATGCTGACCCTAAAGCGAACCACTGTTCGGGAGTAATGGTGACGGTGAGATAATCTACTAGACAAGTTTCTAAATCTTCGGCTCGATCGATTATCGTGGGGATATTGTGGGGAAAATGACCGAGATTGTCCAATTTATCCTCTAACCATTGTTGGGGTGTGGTGAGGAGTAAACCGGTAAAATTAGCGGGAAAGCGATCACTTTTGAGGATATCTCGCTGAGTTTGTAACCATGCTTGCAGATGGGGGATTTCCACTTCTAACAGTAGGTTTACTTCTGACTCCGGGGCAACAATTAGAACAGGTGTATCAGCTAAAAGAGCTGGGGTGAGATAACTGAGACAATAACGGATGAGAGTAGTTCCAGTTTGTATGAGAGAGGAACGTTTTAGGCGTAAAGCTCTAGCCACCAGTCGCCCCATAGTGAGATGATGAGACCAGTAAAAGCGCCCTTGTTCCCGTAAAAAAGCGCGTAGGGAAGAATGAACCGCTGCTTCTAATAAAACCATCTCATCTCAGTTATTGGTTATCAGTGATCGATCATAGCCTTGATTTTGCCACTGATTGCAGTCCGAGAGTCCCTTAGGGAGCTTTATACCATTTTTCAAGAGTAATGGCAGAGATGGTTAATTGCCCTCACCCCCAAACCCTCTCCCAGAAAGGGAGAGGGGAGTAGGAGGCAAGAGGCACTCTTGCCTCATCTCAACAAGCAATTTAAATTCGCGGGCAGCTTAGGATTTTTTACCACGACGAGATAGTAAGATACCGATGGCACCGATACCGAAAATACCCAGTGTCATGGATGGTTCGGGGACAGTGCTCTTCAATCCACTGGTGATAAACATTCCAAAAACGTTATCATCATTGCTTGGGTTTTTTGTTGTTAAGCTAAGGAAGGTATCTCCAGGTGAGATAAAAGGGGCAGAATTAGCGCTATTGCCAAGGGCGAGGTTATAGTATTCATCATCGATTCTCGGTCCAAGGGAGGGGGAATCGAATGGGCCGGGGTTAGTAGGGTTATCACCTATTCCCCCAACAGTTATTAAGTTTCCATTTTCTGAGGACTCACCAGTAGTGCGGTCATCCGCCCCTCCTGCGCTACTGGTCAAACGTCGATTAATGGTCGAATCAGTGGTTACGTCAATCTCAGTGGCTTGATCAGGCTGATCGCTGTAACTAGAGGCGAGTGAAACCAGAAAATCTCCCCCAGTGTAAGGACTGGCAAAATTAAACTGACTTGTGTCTCCCCCGGTGGACAGTTCCCCGTCTAAGATAACGGAGGTCAAACCTTGGGTAGAAGGATTACTATAGGCAACGACAAGAACCGCACCATCATTCTGCCCCTCCTCAACGATATTAAAGTTTTGGAGTCCTCCCGTAACACTGGACTTGATGATATCAGTAACATCCCAAAGAACAGTAGTAGCCTGGTTGTCCCATTGGGGAGCAAGAGTAATTCCCGAACCCACGGAAAGTGCATTCCCATGAAAATTTACTCCGTTAACTGGCTTCTCCCAGACGGAAGCGGCATAGAGATAAGCCCTCTGAATAGTAGAACCTGTGGGTATATTGGCTTTAATAACTCCGTTGTTGGAGGTGCTTCCGAAGCCGTCAATAGAAAGAGCAGCGTCGGGAATGACTTCTCGTACTATGAAACCAGCGGAAGCAGGGGCAATGTTTAGGCAAAGTCCAAAAGTAATCCCCAGGGGGAGCAATGAATAAGTAAGTTTTTTCATGATGAGCAACTGGCAACAACTTTCAGATTATAGCGTTTATCATGAAGATGGAGTGTGGCGGTATTTGTCATCATCTCTGGACGATCAGATAATATTCCGACGTTCCGCCGTTGCGTCGTTCTCTAAAACCAGAAACTTCGTATCTCACTGTTAAGATAACTGCTAATAGACTGCATATCTATTCATAATTTGTTTAAGTCAAATTTTTCAAAGGTAATGGCAGAGATGGTTAATTATACTCACACCCCAAAATCTCTCCCAGAACGCCGTTTTTGGGCGTTTTTGAAATAGGGTGAGCGTTTCCAGCTTAGGTTCTTGTTTACTTACGATAGACATAGAGTGCTAACAGACTTAAAAACCATTGGATGTAAAAGATTACTTTTGCAATTAGCTTTGACAAATCTCAACACAGTCTGGATGAGAAACGGGAAGCAATGGCAACAATTTAATTTAGTCCGACTATGAGCATACAGCCTTTATACAAAGACTTGTGTGATTTGACGCGGTAAAAGAAGTATTTAAGGACACAAGTAAGCTAAAACACGCGTAATTAGTCAGCGCAATAAAAAGTTTTAATTGAGAAGGGACAGAACCCTGACAGGGGCTGTATTATAGAGGGCATGGAAATTAACGACCGACTAGAACGCCGGAACTATTCCATCAAATTAGTTACTTCCAGAGAACCAACTTGAGCCACTTTGCATACTTTTGTCTTTTTGTCAAATTTTGTGTTAAGAAAGATGTGACACCGAATCCGTTTTTAATAGTGTGATTAACTCCCAAGTTATGGATTGTTTTTCCCTGCTCCCCGCTCCCTGCTCCCCACTCCCCACTCTCCACTCTCCTATACCTTTTAAATAGGATTTAGTATGACTAATGGATAGGCCTGCTACGAATAAGGAAAAATGATATTGGTATTGATATTTTGAGCTTATGCTGTCCCATCTGCTTTTTACTTGCGACTTGGTGTGAGATGATCTAGAAATGTGTATTTCATGACAAGGATAAAGAAAAGTAATGGCAGAAATTCAGTTTTCCAAGGGGTTAAAAGAACCTGTTGTTCCCGATATCCGCTTAAGTCGCACTAAAACGGGAGAGAAGGGATCGGCAGAATTTTATTTTAAGCAACCGACTATCCTCGGAGATCAACAAACCGAGGAAATCACGGGGATGTATCTCATCGATGAGGAAGGGGAAATCGTCACCACGAAAGTAAAAGGCAAATTTATCAACGGTAAACCCATGGCGATCGAAGCTACGGTTATTTTCAATTCTCCCGCAGAGTGGGATCGTTTTATGCGTTTTATGGAACGTTACGGTAGCGAAAACGGTCTAGAATTTACTAAATCTTCCTGATTTGGCCCTTAGCTTCTGGCAATTTGTCAAAAAACCCGCATTCGGGATCGATGCGGGTAAAAGTGAAAAATCAGAGGAAAAACCTATTTAACTCCCAACAATTCCACATCGAAAAGTAAAGTCGCGTTGGCAGGAATTACCCCACCGGCACCCCGCGCACCATAACCCAATTCTGGGGGGATAATTAAGGTACGCTGCCCACCGACTTTCATCGATGCGACTCCCTCATCCCATCCTTTGATCACTTGACCAACTCCAATGGTAAAGGTAAAAGGTTGATTGCGATCCTTGGAACTATCGAATTTTTTGCCGTCTGTCAGGGTTCCCGTATAGTGAACAGTCACTTTTTGACCTTTTTGAGGACTTTCTCCAGTTCCTTCCACGATATCTATGTATTTTAGTCCCGAATCGGTGGTGACTGCTTGATCTAAATCCATGGAGATGATTTCCTTATTAATAGTTTGAGTGATAGCGGGTGGATCGATTTCTGCGGCGATCGCATTGGTTTTTTCCCCTCCACCAAAGAGGGAAGCAACGATTAAAAATAAGCCACAAACCGCAATAATAGCAAAACTGAGCAAGATTTCGCGCATTGATTTCATAGTTCCCTAACGCCAGAGTTTATTCTCTAAGTCTCTCACCTGCCGTTCTAATCTATCAATCCTTCCCCGCAGTTCATCCATTTCCGATTGTCGGGGAACCCCTAAATCCTGCAAGATATTGCGGATATAGCGTTCTAAGTTATTCTCGAAGCTCCCTTGTTCAGACTTCATCTGTGTCATCAGATCATCGACAAAGTTTTTAGCCTGATCGGAATTGATTTTACCGTCTTTTACTAATTCGTCGCTCACTTCTTTGATCTTTTCTGCCACCATGGAAGTAGTACCAATACCCATCAGCAGCAATTGTTTAATCCAGTCGCTATTATCCATTGTTTTCACACCTGTCAAGGAGACGGGGATAAAAATATCCCTATTCCATTATGGACTTTTGCGGCGGTAACGGCAGAGCGATCGAGTAGATAACCCGCCAAGGCTATCCCGGTGGAACTACCCCCATCTAGGTTTAAACCGTCCTTTGCCGCCATTAACAGCAAAATTCGGGCTAATTCGCCTAAAGTTGCCCCCCTTCCCCCGACGCGATTATGGATAGCCACTAGCAAAATTTTTCCTTCTCGGCTAACTGCGATCGCACTGCGGGAAGCTTGTTGATTTTGGAATGCAGGACTAAATTTTTCGGCATTTCCATCCAAAACTATGCGCCCATTCTGCAATAATAGGGGGCCAGCACCTAAAATCTGGGGATAATCAGCAAAATCTCTCGGTAGGGTGACGCTATCGAGGTTGACTGTCTCACCAATATTTAAATTAATCTCTGTCTTTCGGCAGATGACTAAATAGCCATTTTCTGGTATGTCTATACTATCCTGTGGGAAAAGATTATTTAATTTCTCCGTCACGCGATCGCCTTGAACGACTAACCCGGTTTCCCGCTCGGTGAGGGGATGATAATTACTCCCCCAATCGCGAGTATAACGACTGCAGCCGGCTGTCAGGAAAGCACTATTTAAATGGGTTAGGGGAAAACGTTGTCCGGTGACAGTAATGAGAGTTTCCTCTAAACTGAGGCGATCGATCCTGATTTTACCACGATTATCCCATGCGATCGCTCCTCGGTTTAAAATTGGTCCAGATAACCATTTGCCATCCACACGAATTGCTCCCAAAGGTAACTGATTATTACGATTAAAAAAGCCGCCATTAATCATCGCTACCGCATTACTTTCGCTATTAATCGTGATCAGGGGATTAGTGCCGCGCATTGAGGTGGAATTAGCGGTAATTGGTTTAATAGTTATCTGAGGATTTCTGGGATCGATTTCTAACCAAGTCACGGGAAACCAATCTTGATCTAACTGGATATATTTTTGATTCCAGATTAACCCTGGTTGCCAAACAATGCGCTTTTCATCCATAGCATCGGGACGAGAATCAATGATAATTCGGGGAGGATTAGCCACACTGCTGATCTGTAATCCGTAGGCAGTGGGAAGGTTAATTTTTAAACGACTGATCACTCCATTATTTTCTAAGGAAGCGATCTGAGTCGGTAAGTTATTATTAGAGTTACCTAGATCATCTTCATCGTTATTTTGATTACTGTTGCTGATAGTTTGGGGTTGAAACCTAGAGATAAGGGATTGCTGGGCATTTCCTTCTAGGGTAATCACTGCCTGATTTTTTGACTGACTAACTTGCCAAAAGGTCGGGCGATCGAGTTGAATAATAATCCTTTGTACTGCTCCATAATTTTCTAGCTGAATATCTTGAATCTGAGGAGCAGGAAAGTTAATAGTTAAACTATCACCATTAATAGTGGTTGTTGCCCCCATTTTTAGTAAAATATCCGTAACGTCTAGCCAGCGATCGGAATTGATCAAATTAGCTGATAAAGTTTGTAAATTAAACCAGTTGATCGGTTGCTTTTTTGAATCATTTGTGCTAAGAAAATCCATGCCGAATAATTGTCTTGCTCCCGTGTCACTCATGGCGATTCTGGTACTATTTGCTGCTGTCCACTGTCGCCAAGAAACGGGCAAAGAACGACCATTAAGAATAATTGTTCGTCCCTGTTGCTGGGTTGATAAAT
>NZ_JASJFE010000560.1:0-2048 GCF_030067735.1 Microcystis sp. M53598_WE2
CTCCCTGCAATACCTCAACCTCAACAGTAACCAAATCAGGGAGATTCCAGAAGCGCTCGCTCGACTCACCTCCCTGCAATCCCTCAACCTCAACAGTAACCAAATCAGGGAGATTCCAGAAGCGCTCGCTCGACTCACCTCCCTGCAATCCCTCGACCTCATTAGTAACCAAATCAGGGAGATTCCAGAAGCGCTCGCTCGACTTACCTCCCTGTGGGTCCTCTTTTAGTTTGCTCTGGACGGGTAAAATCAATGAAACGACCTTCAATCAGTTTTTAGAGGGTTTTTGGCGATCTATCACGATTTTTAAAGGACAAGAACCAGAAACCAACAACGATGACACCCCCCAAGAAACCCCCCATCGGAGCAGTAAAGATTTGCTTACCACAGAAAAGTAACTTAGGCGAAAAAGTTTACAAATATTTAATATTATCTCTCTTTTTGTCAAATAAGGACATGAAATTCCTTATTTGTTGAATCTAGTCGATGGTGAAATTAGAAGAATGTTCAAACGCCACAAACTCTTAAGTGATATTGCACTCAAAATGAATCAAACATCTGACTCTATTTATCAAGAAGAATGGGATGAACGCGCATTTCGTCCACAGCAAGTGTAGAATTATGTTATTCTAAATGCTTAATTGGTTGGTGAGTTAATTTTTTTAACTTCTCAGCCACTTCAACCCGATGACAACGATGATAAGTTCATAATTACCTCCTGTTCCTCTGTACTTGAATTATCCCTCAACTCTAAATTCTTGCACCAGAGCGTTTAAATCGAACCTCAAGAATTAAGAGGTCTTTGACATCGCTTGAGAACAAAAAAGAAAGGTTGGGGAGAGTTTTTAAAATCCATAATTCCCAGCACGGTATTATCATCTACTTTCCGAAAAGAGTCATTGATGGGCAAATAATCATAAATCATCGTGGCGCTGACTTTGCCCCGATATTCCATCATTCGCAGTCTAGCCTGACTTGTCTCTGTTTTCAGCAAGGAGTTGGTCAGCATCAGTAAAGGTTTCAGAGAATTATTTTTGAGTATCGGCAGCTTCAAAATCCAGTTCATGGCCGTGGGATTGGGTGCCACCTTAAAAATTTTTCCCTGACCATCTAAAAATAACAGGGGGTGGACATTCTCAGTATCGACAAATTCTTTACCATACCAATTAGATGCTTCTAATAAACCATCCATTGGGTGATTTGTCTGAAGTCCAGAACCTTGCCAACGACCGAGCATAAAGTCTAAACTCACGGGTTCGAGAGCGTCAAATAATTCTAACGCTCTTTCGGTCGTCGTTTGACCAGCTTTAAGAATCGACTGGCAGCTTTCTAATTCTAATGTTTCCATTGTCTCGCTCTCCTTGTGTCCTGACAATGATATTATAGCTTCTCAGCCAGAGGGTGGGGGATTGCCCCTCGGCTAAAATCACCAAACATCCCACATATCTTCACTCAATGGGTCATCGTATCACTCTAGGGTTTCCAGCCATTCACTCATTTCTTCCTTGATGGTTTCTTTAAGTTCTCGCAAATCATCTTTATCTATTAGGCCTTTTTCCAGTAAGAAAGTGTAGAACTTTTTCAGACTACCTGCGTTAGCCTTGAGGCTTGATTGACTGGCCCACAGGGCCTTTTTGATAAACCAATAACCCAAAAAGTCACCGACCATATCTACCCCGTCCTTAGCTTCTACTGCATCCTCATAGAGTAAATATTCATTGATATAAAAATCTATATTTGAAATATGATTATTAATGGTTTTTTCCGACAAACCTGATGATTCTAGCCAACTCTCGAAATCCTTTAGTAATTCATGATTGACTTTTCTTATCTTTTGACAGTCAGCCTCGTATTTCTGGGAATCATCCATCTCAAATTTCTCTCCTCCAAATCGCTGCTCGATGGTCAATAGGGTAATGAATCAAGTGTTTTTTTCCAAGGGGAGCATCTCACCTTTGCAATGAGCATAAATACTTAGTGGAAAAATAGGCTTTTCGAGGGTAATTCTTGTTTTAATTCTCCATGTACGCAGTCTTTAAAAGCCTCTA
>NZ_JASJFE010000043.1:0-3304 GCF_030067735.1 Microcystis sp. M53598_WE2
ATAGAGACGAAAACGCCGCTATAAACATTCTCGCACGGGCAAATACTGTCGGGCGGACAGAAATTCAAGCCCTCGGACAGACTACCCACTGTCTATTAGGTGAAAGCCTAATAGATCAGGTAACTGGATGAACAGGGAATCCCGAAGCGCTTAGTGCGATGGGAGCGTCAATCTCAGAAAATTTCAACTGCCTGACTACAATTCTAAAGCTTCGTAGATGTATAATTTATTCAAAAAACCGACGGTGCTGAAGTGATAACTAGGTAAAGGGGGAGGGAACCATAATTCCGTTTGATAAACGCTGAAAATGACAAAATTCTTTCTAGTGGTGTTAGTGGCGATCGCTTCTTGTAAAAAAGGATGACCCGTATCCACCAACATTTTACAGTAACCCCGCCAGAGAGCCTGCACCTCGATGGAAGCTTGCGCTCGAGCGCAGACATTATCCTTAAGATAGCTAGTTAACCTCTGGGAAGCGTATTGTTCGTAATCTTGACGATTGGGGTTAGTTGTCAGCAATATCCCCGCAATTCCCCCTAAAACCACTCCTACCACCATTCCCCCTAACCGCACCAATTTCATAAGCTCTCAAATCATCACTCACTTACCCTAACCATAGCCCGAATTAGGATAAAAAACCTCTTGTCAACGATTCGTTTTCTGGTATAGTAGATAGGTGTACGGCGAGCGTAGCCAAGTGGTTAAGGCAGTGGATTGTGGTTCCACCACTCGGGGGTTCGAGTCCCCTCGTTCGCCCTCTTTTTAAGGATCGCTGATGGTTAGGCTTTGAGGGAGTCAATTGGCACTTACCCGCTCAAATCCCCAATCAATTCGTTATCGGTAAAACCCTACACCCCACACCCTACACCCCACACCCCACACCCTGTCCCCACGAAAAACTTTTTGCCGCAAACCCTACTTACAGGTTAAGACGGCACTGGAGAAGCGGAGTAGCGATAACGTGATAGTTTAGATCCGATCGGTAATGTGATATTGGGACAATAATGACCAAAGTAAATCCGAAGTTAATTATTCATGGGGGAGCGAGTTCCCTAGAGGACAAAGGTGGTTTAGAATCAGTCCGCGATTCTCTCCGGGGGATTGTTAAGAATATTTACAACCTCCTTGACAATGGTGCTAGTGCTGTGGAGGCGGTGACGAAAGGATGTATGTTACTGGAGGATGAACCGCGATTTAATGCCGGGACCGGTTCGGTGGTGCAATCGGACGGTCAGGTGCGAATGAGTGCAGCCTTGATGGATGGTCGTCACCAGCGTTTAAGCGGTGTCATTAACGTCTCGCGGGTACAGAATCCCATTAGCCTGGCTCAATTTCTCCAAAGTCAAGAGGATCGCATTCTCTCGGAAATTGGAGCTGCAGATCTGGCCCGAGAATTACAAATTCCCCTCTATGATCCCCTCACCGATTATCGGATTCAAGAATGGATGGAGGAAAGAAAGACGAATTTTAATCGCAAAATGGCCCGTTTATTCGCCGATTCGTCAGCGCAACGGGGAACTATCGGGGTAGTGGCCCTTGATCAACAAGGAGACATCGCCGCTGGAACTTCTACCGGAGGGAAGGGATTAGAAAGAATCGGTCGCGTTAGTGACAGTGCCATGCCGGCCGGCAATTATGCGAATCCATGGGCGGGAGTAAGCTGTACGGGGGTCGGGGAAGATATTATCGATGAGTGTTTAGCCGCTAAGGTGGTCATTCGCGTCACCGATGGTTTTTCCCTCGCCGCTGCCGTAGAGAAATCCATGCGCGAATCCCAAACTAATGGTCGGGATCTGGGCATGATTTCCCTTGATCGTCAGGGGAATATTGTTTGGGGGAAAACGGCGGAAATTCTCTTGGCTGCCTATCACGACGGTCAGGCGATCGGTGATACCCTAGAATGGCACGGTGAAAATGTGGGTTTAATCGGTCATGTAGCCGTCGGATAGTGGAACAAACTGCGATCGAGCCTAGTCTTTTCGGTTAATCTGTACAAGATACTTCTTCTCGAAAATCTCCGTGTGGCAATACATTATTCCTATTTTTGACCCCGATGTGAAAAACTGGTCAGCCGAAGCGCGATTATTGCGCTGGATGACTTTTTTGTGGCTGTTAGTCGGGTTAGTGGTGCTTTTTTCCGCTTCCTACGTTCTGGCTGACAGGGACTTTGATAACGGACTATACTATTTTATCCGCCAATTAATCTGGCTTTGGATTGGCTTAATTGGCTTTAATTTCCTGGTGCGATTGCCGATCGAGAATCTGCTCAAAATCGCACCCTGGATGATTTTATTAGTTTTAGGATTAATTTTGATCACTCTTATCCCCGGTTTGGGAGCTAATATCAATGGTGCCACCCGTTGGATTAAAATCGGGCCGATTCTCTTGCAACCGTCGGAATTTATGAAACCGTTTCTCGTCCTGCAAGGAGCGGCGGTTTTCGGTGGTTGGCCGCGTTTAAATGTTAATCAAAGGTTAACTTGGATCGCTATTTTTGGACTAATTCTAGCGGGCATCCTCTTACAACCTAACTTGAGTACCACTGCTGTGTGTGGTATAACTCTCTGGCTGATCGCTCTTGCCTCCGGTCTGCCTTTATCCTACATGACCAGCACCGCTCTACTGGGTGTAACTATGGCTGTGGTTAGTGTTACTTTCCGCGAATACCAGAGAAAACGGATTTTATCTTTCTTAGACCCCTGGCAGGATCCCCGGGGTGATGGTTATCAATTAGTGCAGAGTTTACTGGCGATCGGTTCTGGCGGAACCACCGGCAGCGGTTACGGTTTATCCCAACAAAAATTATTTTATCTACCCTTCCCAGATACGGATTTTATTTTCGCTGTCTTTGGTGAGGAATTTGGTTTTATTGGCGGTATTTTACTGTTAATCATGCTATTTCTCTACGCTACTCTCGCCCTGATCGTGGCGGTTAAATGTCGTCATCGCATCAAAAAATTAGTGGCGATCGGGGCGATGGTAATTTTAATCGGTCAATCCCTGTTAAATATCGGTGTGGCCACTGGTTCTTTACCCACTACTGGCTTACCTTTCCCTCTCTTTAGTTATGGCGGCAGTTCCAGTTTAGCCAGTCTCTTTTTAGCCGCCCTCTTAATCCGCGTGGCTAGGGAAGAAAATGACCCCGATCTGGTTTCCACCAGTAAAAAAAGTCCTCAGAAAACTGTCTCGGTTTTCAGTCATCAGTGATGGATTGGGAATTATGAATTATGAATTATGAATTATGAAGTGGGGAAGTGGGGAAGCTGTCTCATCACCCTATCACCCCAAAACCCCCCGCAACGCG
>NZ_JASJFE010001023.1:0-6139 GCF_030067735.1 Microcystis sp. M53598_WE2
CGTCCTGATCCCTGCTACTATCGGTTTGATTTTCATCAGTCAATACGACAAGATCAAACGGACTTAATTTAAAATCCTAAAATGCCTAGACCGATTCCGTCTGGGCATTTTAGCTAATTTTGGAACTAGCAAGAGCGATCGCACCGACTACCCGATACCCCTCTGTTTGTAAAACCTGCACAGCCTCCTCAATCGTGGTTCCCGTGGTATAAATATCATCAATTAAGAGAATCGGCACTGATTTCGGTAAATTTTTCCCCAGTTGAAAAGCCGCTTGCATCGTCTTTTTTCTTTCCTCGGCTGCCAGACTAAATAAAGCTGCCGTGTTCTTAATCCGAATTAATCCGCGACTAGCCAGAGGATAACCGGTTAAACGGCAAAAACCCTCGCCAATGACTTCTGCTTGATTAAAACCCCTTTCCTTTAACCTTTCTGGGTGGAGAGGGATAGGAATCACCGTCAAACGTTTATCGGTGAGGGGAGGACGAAGGAGCCAAGTTTCCCCCATGCAACTGCCTAGCAAAGAGCCGAGAGCGGGATGGCGATCATATTTCATTTTAGCGATCGCCTGTTTTAATTTACCTTCATAGCGTCCCCAGATAAACAGGGGAATAGAACCACGCCAGAGAAAAAGCGGGTTATTCTGACGATAGGACTGTAATTGTCGCCCACAATCACGGCAAAGCTCTCGCTCGCTCTGCCGTTGACAAAGAGGACAGGGAGACTTAAGAAATAAAGCGAGAAAAGGTTCGAGCATGGGAAGTCAAAGTTTTAGCTAGATCCTGATTTCCATCGTCAAAAACGGTCAAATAATGGGGATTACTCCGCTCGATCGAAAGACTAATTCCTTGCGCTCCTTCGGACTCTATATCTTGTAGATAACCCCCCTGATGCTGTTGTGCTTCCTCAAAAGAAGCAAAGGGACCAAAATAGTAAATACAGTGGGGGGAAAGGGAGGTAATTTTCAGCCACCAAGGTGTATTATCGTCAGAAATTTTATTTGTCTCCAAGAAAGATAAAATCATGTTCTGGTAGTGATAGGGGACAGAGATTGCGGGAATCAAGGACAGGTTTTGAGGAACTTTGCCCCCATAATTCCCATTTGCTGGCCAAAAAATCGAGCTTTTGGCCAAAGGGAGTCTTTTTATCGTATTAGATTAACAAGGGGAGCGGTCGCAAAATCAAAAGAGATTCTAAAAATTCCCCTCAGCCAAGGGGAAGCGGATCGAGATAGGATAGTAAAAAGTTTTTTTGTAGAAAGCTAGGGAGATCAGATAACTATGAGCCAGATCACAGACACGGATAAGAGTCTTGAGGCGATGAAGAATTTTGCCGAACAGTACGCTAGACGTACAAATACTTATTTCTGTAGCGATCTCTCGGTGACAGCCGTAGTAATTGAGGGATTAGCGCGTCATAAGGACGAATTAGGCGCTCCTTTATGTCCCTGTCGTCACTACGAAGACAAAGAAGCGGAGGTAAAAAATACTTTCTGGAATTGTCCCTGTGTACCGATGCGGGAACGGAAAGAATGTCACTGTATGCTATTTATTACCCCCGATAACGAGTTTGCTGGGGAAGAACAGATAATTTCCCTCGACTATATCCAAGAAGTCCGCGAATCGATGAAGGGGCATTAGTTTAGGGTAATGACAGCCACCGCTTTTGGCCAAGGAATCGACGAATTTAATCGCCAGCAATTCTATGCTTGTCATGATACCCTGGAGGCTTTGTGGATGGAGTCCGCAGAGCCTGAAAAAACCTTTTATCAAGGCATTTTGCAGATTGCTGTCGCTTGTTACCATCTGGAAAATAATAACTGGCGCGGAGCGGTAATCCTTTTGGGAGAAGGGGTTAGACGTTTGCAACACTATCAACCCGATTACGAGGGGATCAACGTGACGCACTTGGTTGGGGAGAGTTTGGATCTATTAAACTTTTTACAGAATCTCGATCCCCAAGCATTACCGGCAGTGCTAGAAGCGATGAAAAGCAATCAGGAACATCCTCATCCCCACCTCGATCGATCTATCTGTTCTCTGCCGAAAATCCTCAAAAGTCAACCCGTTCTCTAAAAAGCTAGATTAGTTAGTCAATACAATTACGTCTATAGGTGACATTTCTATGAGAGCAAGATACGCAAAAATCAGAGGATGGCTAGTTGCCCTCGTTTCTGCTGGCTTAATCATGGGATTGGGCAATTCTCCCCTAGTCAAAGCACAGCAGAACATTGTACCAGGTAATGCCATGACAGTGCGATCGGATATTCAGGAGGCGAACTCAAAAACGGGGGTAATTACTGCGAGGGGTAACGTACAAGTGTTCTATCCCGCCCGCAAAATGCAGGCCACTTCTGCTCAAGCTCAGTATTTTAGCCGCGAACGTCGTTTAGTGATGACGGGTAACGTTTACGTTTTGCAGGAAGGCAACAGTATCCGCGCCGAAACGATGACTTATCTTGTCGATGAGGGCAGATTTATCGCTACTCCCCAAACCAGTCAGCAGGTGGAGTCAATTTATTTAGTCCAAGATAACGAAACTTCCCCCCAACCGGCTGCTTCTCCGACACCCGCACCCATACCTTCCCCTTCCCTCCCCGCTGCCCCAATGATTAACCCGCAGTGATAGTCAGGAGTCAGGAGTCAGGAGTCAGGAGATTATTTTTAGTTATTCTTCCCACACCCTACACCCTACACCCCACACCCCACACCCCACACCCTACACCCCACACCCCACACCCTACACCCTACACCCCACCCCCCCACTTCCCCACTTCCCCAACACCCAACACCGGATAAAGATGACTTTAGTATTAGAAAATATCCATAAATCCTACGGTAAAAGGCTCGTGGTTAACCGGGTGAGTATTACTGTTGCCCCGGGGGAAATTGTCGGGTTATTGGGACCAAATGGTGCGGGGAAAACGACAACTTTTTATATCGCCACGGGATTAATTAAACCGAATCAAGGGCGCGTTTGGCTCGATCAAAAAGAAATTACCAAATTACCCCTTAATCAGAGGGCGCGTCTGGGTATTGGCTATCTGACGCAGCAGGCCAGTATTTTTCGTTATTTAACTGTATCAGAAAATATTCAGTTAGCCCTAGAACAGTCGGGGGTTCCCTTTTCCCAACGGGCAAATCGTCTCTATGATTTATTAAAAGAATTTCGCCTCGATAAGATTGTTCGCACTAAAGGAGCCTACGTTTCCGGAGGAGAAAGAAGGAGGACAGAATTAGCTCGCGCTTTAGCGGTGGGAGTCAACGGACCGAGATTTTTATTATTAGATGAACCTTTCGCGGGGGTGGATCCGATCGCCGTGTCCGAGATTCAAGCGATGATTGCTGGTTTAAGGGATCGTCAGATGGGAATTTTAATTACTGATCACAATGTGCGAGAAACTTTGGCTATCACTAATCGGGCTTATATTATGCGCGAAGGGCAGATTTTAGCGGCGGGAAGTGGCGAAGAACTTTATAATAATCCTCTGGTGCGTCAGTATTATTTGGGTGATAATTTTTTCAGATAATTGTTATTAATAAAAATCGCTGCATTATATCATGAAAGTTGGCAATTGGCAAGGAAATTTAAGTAGAATACCCGGATTTAGCATCTTAGACCGCTATATTTTTGTCGAGTTATTATTGCCCTTTTTATTTGGTATGGGTTTATTCACTTCTTTGGGAGTGGCGATCGGTACTCTATTTGATTTAGTGCGACGGATTACTGAATCGGGTTTACCTTTTACTTTGGCCTTAAAAATTCTCTTATTAAAAATGCCAGAGTTTATCGTTTTAGCCTTTCCGATGTCGATACTTTTAGCGGCTTTAATGGCCTACAGTCGTTTAGCCAGTGATAGCGAATTAATTGCTTTGAAAAGTATTGGAATTAGTGTTTATCGCCTAATAATTCCCGCCATTGTGCTAAGTTTAATAGTGACGGGATTAACCTACGTTTTTAATGATTATGTGGCTCCGGCTGCCAGTTATGAAGCTAATGCTACCATGACGAAAGCTCTGCGACCAAATCGCAAATCTTTTATTGAAGATAATATTATTTATCCTGAATACGGCAAAGTGCGGCAACCGGATGGAGGGGAACCCCAAACGGTATTAAGAAGGTTATTTTATGCCGAAAGATTTAACGGTCAAGAGATGCTAGGTTTAACCATTCTCGATCGCACCCAGCCGGAAGTTAATCAAATTATTACCTCAGAATCAGCTTCTTGGAATATTGAAAAAAATATTTGGGATTTTTATAACGGCACAATTTATCTAATTGATCCTAAGGGTTCCTATCGTAATATTGTCCGCTTTCAACATCAACAATTAGCCCTACCGCGTACCCCTTTAGATTTAGCTTTTCGGGCGCGAGATGGTTCGGAAATGACCCTGAGACAAGCGCGGGAATACCTAGAAATACTGCAATTAAGCGGCAATCCCACCAAAATTAGAAAACTACAGGTTCAAATCGAGCAGAAAATATCTTTACCCTTTGTTTGTTTAGTTTTTGGGATGATTGGGGCAGCCTTGGGATTACGTCCCCAAAATTCTAACAAAGCCACCAGTTTCGGTATTTGTATTGTCCTAATTTTCTCCTATTATCTCCTATCTTTTGTCACCAGTTCCTTAGGCATTGGCGGAGTTTTAACCCCCTTGATGGCCGCTTGGTTGCCCAATATTTTAGGATTAACTGCCGGGGGAATTTTGTTACTTCAATCGGCTAAATAATCGAGGGTTAGCGGTGGGAATAAAAATTGATAATCATCAAATTTCTAAGGCTAATTTATATAAACGACTGCGGGATAAATTAGTAACCTGTGCTAATTGTCTGCTGGCTTGCGATCGATTAACTCCTCCTTCGATAATTTGTTTTAATTCCCGTTTTAATTCCTCGTCGGATAATTGGATAGTATCGAACCGATTGTTGCCCATAACTACGATAGTAAATTCCCCTTTAGGAGTTTTATTCTCTCGATATAAATTAATCGCCTCGGCGACAGTTCCTCGCCAAATTTCTTCGTAAAGCTTGGTTAATTCCCGACCTAAAACTATCTTTCTCGTTGGTCCGAAAGTTTCTCGTAAATCCTCCAAAGTCTTAATAAGTTTGTGAGGTGCTTCATAAAAAACCATCGTTCTCGTTTCAGTTTTTAAACTCTCTAAGTGTTCTTGTCTCAGCTTTTCCTTACCCGGAAGAAATCCTTCAAAACAGAATCTTTCCGTGGGTAATCCCGACACCGCTAAAGCAGTAATTACCGCCGTTACTCCGGGGATGGGAACCACTTCGATCTGAGCTTCTATACAAGCTTTAATTAACTCATAACCCGGATCAGAAATCCCCGGCATTCCCGCATCAGTAACCAAGGCGATATCCTGACCTTGGCTGAGAATATTTAATAACTCATCGAGACGGGAAAGACGATTATGTTCGTGGTAACTAATTTGAGGGGTCAGAATATCAAAATGCTGCAATAATTTGCCCGTGTGTCTGGTATCTTCGGCAGCAATTAGAGTGACTTTTTTGAGAGTTGCCAGGGACCGGAAAGTCAGATCGTCTAAATTGCCGATCGGCGTTCCCACCACATATAATTTACCGAGATTATTCATAAATTGGCTAAAAATAGGCTATTTAGTTGTATTTTAAGTGATCAGTAAACAGTAAACAGTAGGCTGATAACTGAAGACTGATCACTTTTCTCTGTTCAGGGATCACTCAAATAGGGTAAAGTAGGTCAAGGTATGCTCACCCCTGTTATTGAATTAATCTAGTCTAAGGAGAACGTCTTAGTAATGTTAACCCTAAAAATCGCCGTTTATATCGTTGTTTCCTTCTTTGTCTTACTTTTTATCTTTGGCTTCCTTTCCGGCGATCCTACCCGTAACCCCGGACGCAAAGACTTTGAGTAGAAGACAATTATCAAACTGGTTCTAGGGTAGAGACACAGGGAACAAGTTATTAAACTTTCCCTGTCTCCCTAGAAATAATGATCATGGTAGTATCATCGGAAATTTTGGGTCTGAAACCCCGCCGTTCTAGGTTGGCTTTACGTTAGAATTAAAAGGCCAGTCTCGAAAACCAAGTGGACGGCGCAGCACCTTGAAAACTCGGCTTAGGGGGTTCCGACCAGAAAAGCTTGGCC
>NZ_JASJFE010000485.1:0-1045 GCF_030067735.1 Microcystis sp. M53598_WE2
AATAAGTGGGTGGGTGGAATTAAATATAAGATGAACGTAGGTTGGGTTGAAGCATGAAACCCAACGCCTGCATGGGTTACGCTACCGCTAACCCATCCTACAAATAATTCTGCCTCCCTACTTAACCAAAGTTGAATGTATAGTTTGGGACTTGATCAAATTACCCACAATTATCTATCATCGTGAATATTAAACCTAAAGACAAACATGAAAGTTAAAATTAAAAATCTTGGCATTTTAAAACAGGCAGAATTAAGTCTAGGCAACCTCACAATTATCTGTGGTGGTAATAACACAGGTAAAACTTATGCTACATATTCTTTATTCGGTTTTTTAGACACTTGGCGACAACTATTAAAGGGACCAACATTTAGCCTCAAAGAAAAAGTTGATCAACTACTTTCTGATGGTGTAATTAGTCTCGATCTACAGGAGTATGTTCAACAGTGTGAGATTATTCTTACTACAGGTTGTCAAAGATATATTCAACAAATACCTGAAGTTTTTGCGGCCAACGAGGAGAGATTTAAAAATGTTGATTTTCAGATAGAATTAAATTTTGACAATATTCAATTTCAAAATAAGTATGAAAAGAAAATTAGTACAGCAACATGGGAAATTATCTCGATTAGCAAACCTGAAAATGAGCCTTATTTATCCATCACATTATTAACAGAAACAGAAAAAATAAATCTGCCAGTGCATTTTCTTGAGGATATCATTTACGACAGCATCCAAGATATAATTTTCTCTCAGTTTTTTCCCAGGCCATTTATTGCCAGTGCAGAAAGGACAGGAGCGGCAATTTTTCGCAAAGAGTTAAATTTTGCTCGTAATCGTTTACTGGAAGAAATTAGTAAAAATAGCAATTTTAATCCTAGGGAACTGTTATTTAATGTTTCTCAGGATTATGCGCTACCAGTCAAAAAAAATGTAGATTTTACTAGACAAATAGAAACAATTGTCAAAAAAACTAGCTTTATCGCCGAAAATCATCCCAGTATTTTAGAAGATTTTGCCGATATTATTGGTGGTCAATATATGA
>NZ_JASJFE010000028.1:0-1881 GCF_030067735.1 Microcystis sp. M53598_WE2
GAGTCAATTAAGTCAATCCCAGACGGAATTAACCGAGAAAAAACAGTTAATTGAAAAATTATATAATCAAATTAAAACCCTAGAAAATAGTCCCACCGCCACCCCTGAACCGTCAGCAATTACCAAACTATTGCCTAAGAAACCCAGTCTTTATAACTTTGAAATGGCCACTTTAGCCCGTTATATTGCCCCCACTCCTACCCCCACAGAGTTAACGGATTCCGATATCGGTTGGTTCGATTAATTATGGCTAGTAAAAATCAAGAACAACAACATCCACAGGAAAGACTCGATCGCCCGATTGTTGATCAGCTGCTGCAATCAGAACCCAATGATTTAAACTTAGCTGAATGCGCTCGTTTACGCATACGTTATCAAAACTTTCCGGGGGCAAGAGAAATCCAAAGAGATTTAGATTTAATCCTAGAAAAATGGCAGTTAGATGAAGCCAGTTTATGGGCAAAAACTCGACCACTGCACAGTCACGGACAAGTGTATCAAATTCGCCAAACCGAGGAGCAACAGGATTGGAGTTAAATTGCAGCAGTTATCTTAATGGTGCGAGAGGAAAAATCAAACCTATAATTTGATTTTATCTAATAATCTCTGAAAAGGATTTTTTGGTTTGCTTGCTGGCGGATCTGCGGGGGGATTAGGATCATCTAGATAACGATAATATTTCCAGATATCCCAGTAGGGACAACCCGGTTCAATGCGAATTCCTGCCCAATGTAAATATTTTAAGGGCTGATTTAATCTCGGATCGATTAAAATATTCCCCTGACGTTGAAAATGAGAACTTCCCCCCCAATTTCCCGCTTGACAACCCGGAGCGCGGACAATATTAAATCGATTGGGAACTCGTTTGAGAATGGTATAATTAATAATCGGTTGATCGGAGGTTTTTTGAGAAAAATCAAAATATTCTGGATGAGCGGCACATTCTTGAAAAGCACTATATAAGTCCTGTTCTGAGAACAGATTCTTTTTACTAGCCCAAAAACCACCGTTAAACATCCCTGTTAGATCATTTTCTGTGAAGATTCCCTGTTCTAAAACAAGCGGATTAAAGACATCAGTAATCCCTTTTTTGTGTTGGTAATCACAGCAGAGAAAATCGTAGGTATCGAGGAAATTTAGATTATCTATTATTTTTTCAAAAACTACGATATCGGTATCGATATAAAGAAATTGATCTAGTTCTCCAAACCAACACACCTGCTTGCGAAATTGATTGGGACGAGCAAAGAATTTTTCTCCAAAAATATCATAGATTTTCTGTGCCAATTCTTCCACTAATTGCAGATCTGGATAGAGAATAACGCCATATTTTTCTGCTAATAAATCGGCAATTTTTTGATAATTATTGTCGTAGGGAATCAAGATAACGGGAGAATCGGGATCGTACAAACGAATACTATTCATTAATGCGATCGCCTGCTCGATAACTCGATCATTAGCGGTAATGTAAATTCCTCGCTTCATAAATATCCTAGGGGTAAGAGTTAGAAATAATTATATAGCAGTTATCTTAATGGTGAAGTAGAAAGTTTTCCTTTTGGGGAGTCAGCCATCAGCTTTTTTCTCCCGATATCCCTGTTCACTGATAACTGATCACTGATAACTGAATAGCCGATCGGTCTTTCTCTGTCAACTCTTAAGAAGTCGTGAGTTTGATTTTTGAATTGGCGAATAATTAAGGTTTGCTGAATAAATCTAAAAACCTTGTTGGATAAGACTTTTAGACTTGTTTTCCCTCAAAAAGTGCCGACCTTTGGAGTGATTGGGGGGAAAATCCCTGGACTTTTTCCCTGAAAATTAGGTAGTTGACCACCTGAAAATCGATAAAACCCCACACCCCACACCCCACACCCCACACCC
>NZ_JASJFE010000543.1:0-2211 GCF_030067735.1 Microcystis sp. M53598_WE2
ACAAAGTATTGGCTGTCTCTATTGAAAGACACGAATTACATAGAGGAAAGAGCCTTTCAAAGTATCAATGATGATGCGGAGGAAATTGGTAAAATGCTTTGGGCTATTCTAAAAACCTGCCAAGAAAATACCAAAAACCAATAACTGATAACTGATAACTGATAACTGATAACTGATAACTGATGATATTTGTTGCTTTGGCGATTTTGGAACAGGACGGTCGATTTTTAATGCAGTTGCGCGACGACATCCCGACGATTCTCTATCCGGGGGTGTGGGGTTTATTTGGTGGTCACTTAGAAGCGGGTGAAAGTCCAGAAATAGGGTTAAAACGAGAGTTAAAAGAAGAAATTAACTACGAAGCGCCTAGTTTACGCTATTTTCGCTCTTATAACGATGATAATCTCTCTCGTTATCTTTATCATGTACCCCTGACCTTGGGATTAGAAAAATTAGTGCAAACAGAAGGACAAGATTTAGCTTTATTACCTCCGGCTGCCATCCGTCAAGGGGAATACTACTCCGAGAAGATTAATCAGACTCGTTCTTTAGGAAAAATTCATCGCCAGATATTACTCGATTTTCTAGAAGTAGAATTATAGTGGATATTAGAGCCAGACAAGGAACTCCCCTATCTATACGAAAGTCGTAGTTAACACTGCTCCTCACCTCCCTCGAAGGCAAAATGCTCCCGCTTTTTGAATGGCTTTATCTAAACGTCAATCTTATTTTGGCTTTGTCTTTATGAACCAGTCGCGTCCCTCGTTCGTTTCCGTGCAGAAACTCCTATCTGGAGGTGCGATCGCTACCCTAGCAGTTAGTTCCCTGATGGTCCTTACCCCCGCAGCCAAAGGGGAAAAACCCTTAGAAGATAACCCGAAAGCAGTCATCGACCAGGTTTGGCAAATTGTTAATAATGAATTTGTAGATCGTAGTTTTCATCAAATCGATTGGCAAAAAAAACGTCAAGAATTGTTAAGCAGAAATTATACTAATCCCCAACAAGCTTACACGGCAATTCGGGAAGCTTTAAAGGAATTGGGTGATACTTATACCCGTTTTTTAACTCCTAGTGAATTTTCTGTCCTCACCAGTCAAACTTCCGGAGAATTATCGGGAATTGGGGTACGTTTAGCCCTCGATAAACGCACTAGCGATCTGGTCGTTGTCGATACGGTGAAAAAATCCCCCGCCAAGGAAGCGGGAGTAAAAAGCGGCGATCGCCTGATCAGAATTAACGGCAAACCCACCGCTTTAATGACCCTAGAACAAGCAATGGAAGCACTACAGGGAGCAGTGGGTACTAGCGTTAGTTTACAGCTTGCCCGTCCCGATCAAGGGGTATTTGAAGTGACTTTGACCCGGGTAGATATCGAAATCCCCTCGGTTAGCTATACCCTTAAACAGGAAGGTGGGGTGAAAGTTGGTTATATCAAACTGGATGAATTTAGTTCCCACGCAGCCGAACAAATGAAAGAGGCGATCGAGGAATTAAGTCAACAACAGGTATCCGGCTATGTTCTCGATCTGCGGGGCAACCCCGGCGGGTTACTATTTGCTAGTGTCGATATCGCTCGTATGTGGATGAAACAGGGCAAAATCGTTAGCACCATCGATCGACGAGGCGGTGATCGCCAATTTATCGCCAATAACACCGCTATTACCGATTTACCCCTCGTGGTCTTGGTCAATAAAGGTTCCGCCAGCGCCAGCGAAATCCTCGCCGGGGCGCTGAAAGAAAATGGCCGGGCGACTTTAGTCGGTACATCGACCTATGGCAAGAGTACCGTCCAATCGGTACACACCCTCTCCGATGGTTCCGGTTTAGCGGTGACAATTGCCCGTTATTATCCCCCCAACGGCGAAAATATCTACAAAAAAGGCATTAAACCCGATGTGCAGATCGAGTTAACCCAGGAACAACAGCTGCGCTTCCGCGATGATCCTTCTTTCGTGGGAACTAAGGATGATCCCCAGTACCAACAGGCGATCTCACTCCTACAATCCCATAATGTTAAACGTCCCAGCACCGGCAATCTCAACAACCCTTTGAGTAGTCGGGCCGAATAATCGTCCTAAAAAATCTGGGGAAACGGCGACTGTTTCGGCGAAATGGCGATTCTAGAACAGCCTTTAAAGCATTTAACAGCGCTCTCTCTCGCTCCCGTGCAGTTGCTGGTGATTCCCCCCCCAAAGATTTCTACAGCTACA
>NZ_JASJFE010000883.1:0-1850 GCF_030067735.1 Microcystis sp. M53598_WE2
GAGAGGCTATGGCTTTAGAAACTTTCGGAATTTTTGGGTTAGAAGTATGTTATCTTGGCATCTTGTATGTTGATTTAGCATAAAGGGTAACGAAGAGCCATATTTTCTTTTAAAAGCCGCTAAAGTAGCTTGTACTAACGCTAAACCATAAGCATCTTTTCAGGTCTATCGCAATTCTTCATCTGTTAAATAATACCCTGCCGTTTTACGCCGTTTATTGCTTCTTTGAATCTGTTTAAGCTAAGACGTATTTTAACCCAGCTTAATTAATTTATTCAGAGAGGAATCGTCGGATTAAATCTTCTCGTGAAGACTCCAATAATAAACGACTAGACTCCATCGGTGATAACTTGAGCAACTCATCAATGACTTTTATTAAAGACTCATCCAATTCTCCAAACCTCACTTGCATTAAATTTTCAATAATTTGTCGTTGTCCTTGTTGAAGTCCTTGTTGAAGTCCTTCCCGTTTAGTCGCCTCTTTCCACTCTAAATAAGATTGAGATAAAGCCATAAATACCTCCCTATCTTCTGATTTTAAAAGATTGTTAATTTGGTTGTTCGTTACCCGGTATGGTTCGATCTGGTGGCATAAATCGACTAAATTCTTGTCTAGCAAGAGACTTAATTGATTAGTTCGTTCTAGATTTACAAATATCGCTAAATGTCATTCCCTATAAGGGTTTAATCTCTTATAATCCCGTCCCTTGCATAACACAAACTGAAGAACCTTAATTAATTTATTCAGAGAGGAATCGTCTGATTAAATCTTCCCGTGAAGAGTCCAATAATAAACGACTAGACTCCATCGGTGATAACTTAAGCAACTCATCAATGACTTTTATTAAAGACTCATCCAATTCTCCAAACCTCACTTGCATTAAATTTTCAATAATTTGTCGTTGTCCTTGTTGAATTCCTTGTTGAATTCCTTGTTGAATTCCTTCTCGTTTGGTCGCCTCTTTCCACTCTAAATAAGATTGAGATAAAGCCATAAATACCTCCCTATCTTCTGATTCTAAAAGATTGTTAATTTCAACACTCACACGCCAACTGATCAATAATTCCATGACATTTTGACGGAAGGAATCGCCAGATGGCAACTCAAGCAACTCTCTCACCGCTTGGCTTTGGGTTTTCCCCCGTCCCAACAATCTTAACAGTAAAGTGTCTGGGGTAATAGGTAACTGATTAATCGCTATAATTGCCGTTCGGTGAGAGGGAGATAAAAAGTAAATCCCTTCTGTCCAGTTTTCTAGTTCTAATTTAGCATCAAAACTCTCTAGGATCTGGAAACTAATAGAAGTAGCCAAAATCCATAATCTAGGTAAGTCATCCTCGTTTAACTCAGTTTTTTCCCGTTTCCCTTTCCGTTGAAGTTCAGCGAAAATCGAAAACAGTTTTAAGATACAGTTGCGAATTTCCGTTCGATTGGGAGCATTGCGAAAAGGCTCAAGCAAAGTGCTTGTTGTCACCATTTGCCCTAAAAGACCCAAAGATTGAGCATTTCCCCGCATATTAGGGTGAGGAGAGAAGAAAATATCCACCTGACGGGTTTCATCCGCCACCTCTTTGCTGACTTCCACCTTTCCCAGGGGAGACAGTAATTCTTCTAGGTATTGTTTGGCAAATTGGTCGTGAGGTTGTCGAGTCATGTCTTCAATCTTAGATCAGAAAAGACCCGACCGCACCCGACCCATTTCATAACCTCAGCTTATCAATGGTATAAGTAACAATAGTTTCAAACCCCTTTACAAACCGTTACAAACTCTCTAAGATAGAGACATCATCAATCGTACCTCGATAACTTAATAGGAATCATAAACCAATGACCACCACTCTACAACAGC
>NZ_JASJFE010000244.1:0-3736 GCF_030067735.1 Microcystis sp. M53598_WE2
GGTCTGGAAATTGCTAACGCTTCCCTCCTCGATGAAGGAACAGCAGCCGCAGAAGCGATGACTATGAGTTATGGACTGTGTAAAACTAAAGCCAATGCTTTCTTTATCTCTAGTAGTTGCCATCCCCAAACGATTGAAGTTGTTAAAACCAGAGCGATTCCTTTAGGTATTGACATTATTATCGATGATCATCGTCTCTTTGACTTTCAAACGCCCATTTTTGGCGCATTATTACAATATCCAGCCACCGATGGCCTAATTTATGACTATCGGGAATTTATCGCCAAAGCGCAGGAAAATGGGGCTTTAGTCACCGTTGCCGCCGATATTCTCAGTTTAGCCCTGTTGACTCCCCCCGGCGAATTGGGGGCTGATATTGCCGTGGGTAGCAGTCAACGCTTTGGGGTTCCTTTGGGTTATGGGGGTCCCCATGCCGCTTATTTTGCCACCAAAGATGTCTATAAACGCAGTATTCCGGGGCGCATTGTCGGGGTATCGAAGGATAGTCAGGGTAAACCCGCACTGCGTTTAGCTTTGCAAACCCGCGAACAACATATCCGCCGGGATAAAGCCACCAGTAATATTTGTACCGCACAGGTGTTACTAGCGGTGATTGCTTCCATGTACGCGGTGTATCACGGACCGGAAGGAATCAAGAAAATCGCCCAAAGAGTGCAGAAATTAACCGCTTTATTGGCAACTGGCTTAAAACAGTTGGGTTATCAGGTGGGGAAAGAACCGCGCTTCGATACGCTCAAAGTTACGGTATCCACGGGAGTTAAGGACATCCTCGCCAAGGCAAAAACCCATAAGATTAATCTGCGTTATTTTGATGAGAATAATCTAGGAATTAGTGTCGATGAAACCACCAGTCTCAGGGATGTGTGGGATTTATGGCAAATTTTTGCCCCCACCGAGGAATTACCCTTTACCGCAGCCGAATTAGTCGAGAAAATCAGTCTAGAATTACCCGCTAATTTAACCCGTACCAGTGCCTATCTTACCGAGCCGGTGTTCAATCGTTACCACTCGGAAACGGAATTACTCAGATATCTGCACCGTCTGGAAACAAAGGATCTAGCCTTAAATACTTCCATGATTCCCCTCGGTTCCTGTACGATGAAACTCAATGCCGTAGCGGAGATGATTCCGGTAACTTGGGCAGAATTCGGCAAATTACACCCTTTTGCCCCGATTGACCAAGCAGAAGGCTATCAACTGCTCTTTCAACAGTTAGAAACTTGGTTAGGGGAAATTACCGGGTTTGATGGCATTTCCCTACAACCGAACGCCGGTTCTCAGGGAGAGTATGCCGGTTTACAGGTGATCCGAGCCTACCATGAAAGTCGCGGTCAAGGTTATCGTCAGATTTGCTTAATTCCTGAGTCCGCTCACGGTACTAATCCTGCCAGTGCCGTTATGTGTGGTATGAAAGTAGTGGCGGTTAATTGCGATTCTCGGGGCAATATTGATATTAATGACCTGAAAACTAAGGCCCGGAAGCATCAGGATAATCTAGCGGCTTTGATGGTGACGTATCCTTCCACTCACGGCGTTTTTGAAGAGGGAATTAGCGAAATTTGCGCCTTGATTCATCAATACGGTGGTCAAGTCTATATGGATGGAGCCAATATGAATGCTCAGGTGGGTTTATGTCGTCCGGCGGATTTTGGCGCTGATGTCTGTCACTTGAATCTCCATAAAACTTTCTGTATTCCCCACGGTGGGGGGGGACCCGGTATGGGACCAATCGGAGTAAAATCCCATTTAGTGCCTTTTCTGCCCGATGTTTCCCTGGTTTTGGCGAAATTATCCCCAGAAACCGCTAACGGTAAGCATCAGGACTCGATTGGGGCAATTTCGGCCGCGCCTTGGGGTAGTGCCAGCATTTTGGTGATTTCTTGGATGTATATCGCTATGATGGGGGCAGCAGGCTTGAAAAAAGCGACAGAAGTGGCAATTTTGAACGCTAATTATATGGCTTTTCGTCTGGAGTCGGCCTATCCGGTGTTATTTAAGGGTAGCGCGGGAACGGTTGCCCACGAGTGCGTGATTGATTTACGTCCCCTGAAAAAACAGGCCGGCATCGAGGTGGAAGATGTGGCAAAACGCTTGATGGATTTCGGTTTCCACGCGCCGACGGTTTCTTGGCCCGTGGCGGGTACAATGATGGTGGAACCCACGGAAAGCGAATCTTTGGGCGAATTAGACCGTTTTTGTGAAGCTTTGTTAACTATCTATCAAGAAGTACAAGCGATCGCTAATGGGAGCATGGATCCTCACGATAATCCCTTGAAAAATGCCCCCCACACAGCCGCAGTTTTAACTGCCGATGATTGGAGTCGTCCCTATTCCCGTCAACAGGCAGCCTACCCGCTTTCTTGGCTAAAAGATTATAAATTCTGGCCGGTAGTGGGACGGGTTGATAATGCTTACGGGGACAGAAATCTGGTTTGTTCCTGTGAGGGTATGGACGCTTATAAGTAGGGTTTGCTGAAAAAGCTTTTCCTGGGGGCAGGGTGGGGTGCATCTCATTTTTGTAAATCTACTAATTTGGGATTTTTCAAGGGAAACTTTCTCCTAAAATTGGGTGTGTTACTTTCAGTTTTATCACTCAATCCAAGCTTTTGGGGGGTTCTACCCCCCAAACCCCCCGTTGGGGGCGTGGCGCCGCCCCCAAACCCCGGAGCGCATTAGCTTTTCGGTGGGATGCTTACACGCGATTGTTCATATTTTTGTACCAATTTCAGAGTTACTGATAATTGCTGATTGTCGATATTTCTGCAAATGTTGGATGCAGCCGTGGGGTGTAGGGTGTAGGAATTATGAATTATGAATTATGAATTGGGGAGCGGGGAGAAAAAAGCTGTCTCCTGTCTCCTGAATCCTGTCTCCTGACGACCGGCTCCCAACCCTAACAAAGGCCTATTTTAAACACCTCTTGTGCCACTCGCTCACAACTGCCTACTGTTCCTAAACCGGCTTTAGTTTCTGCGTATTCATCTAACATTTTTTGCCGACGTTGCTGATTTAATAATAAATCTAGACATTCCTGCATAATTCTCTCGGGGTTAGCTTCCTCTTGTAATAATTCGGGAACAATTTCTCGCATTAAAACTAAATTTACCGGTGAGACAAATGGTACAGAAAGCTTCATAATATTGCGGGCAATCCAAGCAGTAACTGCACTTAAACGGTAAACCACCACCTGCGGCACATTTAACAAAGCAATTTCGAGATTAACTGTACCAGACTTAGCCACAGCCAGATCGGCTGCGGCAATCGCTTCTAAAGTCTGATCTCGTTCCATAATCACCGCATTTAATCCATATTCCTTCACTAATTCTCTCATTTTTGGTTCGTATAAAGCTAAGGGAACGGGAATTAAAAACTTAATATCGGGAATTTTTTCCTGTAATTTTTTAGCAGCAGCGCACACCGTCGGCACGAGATATTTAAACTCCTGTTGACGGGAAGCAGGTAATAAAGCGATTACCGTTTCTTCGGGTTTTATTGCCCATTTTTGCCGCATTTCTTGCCGATTGGGAGCATTGGCCATACGATCAACTAAAGGATGTCCTACCCAAGTTACCGGTAAACCTTTTGTTTCAAAAAAACGAGCTTCAGCGGGAAAAATTGCTAATAATTTATCCGTGACGGCGATTAATTTTTCCGTATTAAATAACTTTTCTGCTGTGGCCCTTAGTTTAGCTGAGGGGATATTTTCTTCCGACCA
>NZ_JASJFE010001093.1:0-4314 GCF_030067735.1 Microcystis sp. M53598_WE2
GCTCTTCTCGACTTTGTGTGATAATTTTTGCTTATAGAATCGTGAAATATTTACCTGGAAAGACTTTTAGGACTATTTTGCTGAAGAAACTATCAGTATAGACCCCGTTTCCACACAGAAACCAGAAGAGCCGGATTCCTGACACTCAGACGAAACACTACTAGGCAAAAACAAATCCATATTGCTGAAATGGAGGGAAATGTTATGTCGAAGGCAACTGTTAATCAAGCAATTATCAACTGTGTATATGTAAACCGCACAGAAAAAACGACTATTCTCAAAATTCACTTTATGGGACAATGGCGGGAGCGAGTCGTTGAGGTGGGCGAAAAGTTTTGTTTTAACGCTCCTGAAGGGGGACACTTAGATATTTTTACCTATGAGATGGCTGCGATGATTCTGGAGCATAGAATTCCTTGCCGAGAATTGGCGATATAAGGATCGTCTGATTAAGGTCTTGCCAAAATTATTATTTCTTATTAGCTTAAAAATGTTAGAATCTATACAAAAAACACAATCTCCTTTAGCTTTGGCCCCTGCGTTGGAGGCTGCCATTAAACGAGGCGAAGAAGCGAAGAAGCGGTTCCTATCCAAGCAAGGCGGAACCTTAACCAGCGCTGAGGTTTGTAGTGTTTTAGCCTGTAGTTCTTTGGAATTAGAAACTATGAGGCTCAATCATCAGGTCTTAGGTTTATGTGTCAACGAGGAATTAGTTTATCCTGCTTGGCAATTTATTGATGGCAAAGTTTTGTCAGGTTTAGACCAAGTGTTAGCCGTTTTAAAAGAAGACGGTGCTTGGACACAAATGATCTTTCTGCTTACGGGTGATATTCGTTTAGAGGGAGCAACCCCGCTAGAAAAACTCCAAAAGGGAGAAATCGAGCCAGTGGTTTGGGCCGCTAAGTGCTACGGGAGTCATAGCGCGGCGTAATGGGTTTGCCTCCTTCTGTTTGTGGGTTAGTACGTTTGAGAATTAGTTCACCAATTTTATAAAAAATAATATCTCCTGCAAGAATCAAAAATCTTCAGTAGCAGACAAAAGATAAGAGATAACTATCCTATTCATAAAACCTAAAATTATGTCGAATTTATCCAGGGTTTTAGATATTTTCACCCGATAGCGGCTCGATAACTTACTTTTGCAGGAGATCGCCGATCCTCTTGCCCTATTTTGGTAAAATCAACTATAATGGGGAGAAGTTAATCTTTGCCAAGCTTGAGCAGAGTTAAACTAATCCCTCAGTGAGCAAGCAATTGAATCCTATGCTTAAAATTGCCCTTTTTGGAACCAGTGCCGATCCTCCTACTGCCGGTCATCAAGCCATACTAAAATGGTTATCGGAACAGTACGATATCGTTGCGGTTTGGGCTGCCGATAATCCCTTTAAAAATCATCAAACCAGTCTCGAACATCGTCTGAGGATGTTAAATTTGCTCATCCGGGATATTCAACCCCCAAAGGATAATATACAACTGCGACGAGAATTAAGCGATCGACGTAGCTTAATTAGTGTGGAAAAAGCGCAAACAATTTGGGGAGAACAGGAGGAATATACCCTAGTCATTGGTTCCGATTTAGCTGGACAAATTAGGCACTGGTATCGTAGCCAAGAATTACTAGAAAAAGTCAAAATTCTCGTGATTCCTCGTCCTGGCTATCCTATTAACCAAGATGATATTGAACAACTGCAAACATTAGGGGGTGATTGTCTGATTGCCGATGTATTTGCTCCGGCTGTATCCTCAACAGATTATCGAGAAAAAGGCGATAAACAGGCTGTTCCCGCACCGATTAAAGATTATATCGAAGGTCAAAAACTTTACGCATGAAATCGCAAAAGACCCTAGCTAATAAATCTCTAGCTGATTTTAAAGTGGGAGTTGATAACGTGATCTTTTCCGTTGATACCCAATTAAATCGGCTGCTGGTGCTTCTGATTAAACGACGGGAAGAACCTTTTAGTAATTACTGGAGTTTACCCGGAACTTTAGTGAGAAATGGGGAATCACTGGAAACGGCAGCCTATCGAATTTTAGCCGAGAAAATTAGCGTCAATAATCTCTACCTGGAACAGTTATATACTTTTGGCAGTCCAGAGGGAGATTCCCCGGCAGCGGCCGCAAGTTTTGGGGAACGTTATCTATCGGTGAGTTACTTCGCTTTAGTGCGGTTTGAAGAAGCAAAATTAATCACTGAACGGGATTATAATATCACTTGGTATATGATTGATAAAGTGCCAGATTTAGCCTTTAATCACGGTCAAATTTTGGAATATGGCTGGCGAAGATTACGCAATAAAGTAGAGTATAGTCCCGTCGCTTTTGAGGTTTTACCAGAATTATTTACTTTAAATGATCTTTATCAATTTTATGAGACAATTTTAGGTAAAAATTTTAGTGATTATTCTAACTTCAGAAATCGGCTATTGAAATTAGGATTTCTCAAGGATATGGGTTTAAAAGTCTCGCGTGGTGCCGGTCGTCCCGCTAGTTTATATCGCTTTGATGAAAAAGCTTTTGCTCCCTTTAAAGAGCAACCGTTAGTTTTTGTTTAAATAGGAAAAAATATGAGAATTGCTATCGCTCAATTAAATCCCATTGTTGGAGATATCGAAGGAAATGCCCAAAGAATTTTAGAGGCTGCTCAAACGGCATTTAATCAGGGAGCAGAATTACTTTTAACCCCGGAATTATCCCTCTGTGGTTATCCTCCCAGAGACTTATTATTAAATCTGGGTTTTGTGGAGAAAATGTCTCGACAATTGCAATTATTGTCCCAACAATTACCAGAAAAGTTAGCTGTCTTAGTCGGTTTTGTCGAAAAAAATCCCTCGGCAACGGTCAGAGGAGAAAAGCCTTTATTTAATAGCATAGCTTTGTTAAAAAGTCAAGAAATTAAACAAATTTTTACTAAACGTTTATTGCCTACCTACGATGTTTTTGATGAGGATCGTTACTTTGCTTCTGGGAAAGAAAGTCAATATTTTCAACTAACAGAAAATAATGTAAAAATCGGTGTAACTATCTGTGAAGATGTTTGGAATGATGAACAATTTTGGGGTCAACGTCAATACGCAGTTAATCCCATCGCTGATTTAGCTAATTTGGGAGTGGATTTAATCGTTAATCTTTCCGCTTCTCCCTACAGTGTCGGTAAGCAAAAATTGCGAGAATCTTTATTATCCCATAGTGCCACTAGATATAATTTACCTATAGTTTATGTCAATCAAGTGGGAGGAAATGATGATTTAATTTTTGATGGTGACAGCGTTGCTTTTAACAGACAAGGAGAAGTGATTTATCGCGCCCAAGCATTTACTTCTAGCCTAGAATTGATCGAGTTTAATCAAGATTTGTTACCCGCAGTTATTCATCCTTTACCCGTCGATGAAGATGAGGAAATTTATCGAGCCTTAGTCTTAGGAGTGCGAGATTATGTGCAGAAATGCGGTTTTAAACGGGTAATTTTCGGCTTGAGTGGTGGCATTGATTCCAGTTTAGTTGCCGCTATTGCCAGCGACGCATTAGGTAAAGAAAATGTTCTCGCTGTGATGATGCCTTCTCCCTATAGTTCCGACCATTCCATTAGCGATGCAGTGGCTTTAGTTAATAATTTAGGTATCAAAAGTGAGAAGTTAGCAATTAAAGAAATTATGAACGCTTATGATCAACTTTTAGATGGTCTTTTTGCGGGGACTGATTTCGGTATTGCTGAAGAAAATCTTCAGTCACGCATTCGCGGTAATTTATTGATGGCTCTCTCTAATAAATTCGGTCATTTACTATTATCCACTGGCAATAAATCAGAAATGGCGGTGGGATATTGCACTCTTTACGGTGATATGAATGGTGGTTTAGCAGTGATTGCTGATGTGCCGAAAACGAGGGTTTATTCCCTCTGTCGCTGGTTAAATCGACACGGGGAAATTATTCCCCTCAATGTGATTAATAAAGCTCCTAGTGCTGAATTAAAACCCAATCAGAAGGATCAAGATTCTTTACCTCCCTACGAGATTTTAGATGCTATTTTAGCACTATTAATCGATCGCCATCAATCCGCCGAACAAATTATTGCCGCCGGTTTTGAGCCTGAAATTGTGCAGAAAGTGATTAAATTAGTTAAAAATGCCGAATTTAAGCGCAAACAAGCCCCTCCCGGTCTAAAAATTAGCGATCGCGCTTTTGGCACTGGTTGGCGAATGCCCATCGCTAGTCGCTGGGGTTAGGGGGTTTTTCAGTTATCAGTTATCAGTTATCAGTTATCAGTTATCAGTTATCAGTTATCAGTTATCAGTTATCAGTTATCAGTTATCA
>NZ_JASJFE010000937.1:0-7782 GCF_030067735.1 Microcystis sp. M53598_WE2
CACTGATAAATACTTAGAATTATTAAAGCAATACCCTCCTCGTCCTATTCACAATGAGGAAGACTTAGAAATGATGCAGGAGGTTATTAATCGCCTTTTAGACAAACCCCAATTAACGGCAGAAGAAAGGGAATATCTAAATGTTTTAGGGGCTTTAATTTATGAGTATGAGGAAAATCAAGAGCCAATACCTGATATTTATGGACTTGAATTGTTGAAATTCATATTAGAGGAAAAAAACCTACAAAAGCAAGATTTGCTATCTATTTTTGAAAGCAAGTCAACCCTGGATGACATTCTTGATGGCCAACAAGAGTTAACTCCTATCTATATTCAAAAATTAGCCAATTTTTTAAATATATCTCCTGATTTATTTTTTCCTAGTTAGTCACAAAAAATGCGCTAGACAGTTAGGCTGATTTCCTGTCTTAACGCATAGGTTAACGGACTAAATCAAAGCCCGATAACGCCCCAAAGCCAGTAGAGGGAAATACTGCTGATAGAAATGATATTTCAGGTAAAAATGACAGGGAAAACCTGTACCGGTGAAGTAATCTTCATCCCATGTACCATTTTCTTTTTGGGTAACAAGAAGATAGTTAACGCCCTTTTCAATCACTTCTCGCTGATAATTGCCGGTGACTTTCCCGACGGCTAATAAACCGATTAATGCCCAAGCAGTTTGGGAAGCGGTACTATTTCCCTGTCCTTTAAATTTAGGGTTATTGTAACTAAAACAGGTTTCACCCCAACCACCATCAACATTTTGACAACTGCTTAACCAATTGGCTCCTTTTTGCAATTGCTGGCGATATTGATTCGGTTCCAGAAAAGCCAAAGCAGATAATGCCCCACTGGTTCCATAAATATAATTTACACCCCAACGACCAAACCAACTACCATCAGCTTCCTGTTCTTTTTCCAGATAATCCAAAGCTTTTTTAACTCGATTTTCCTCCATTTTAACATCACAAGTACCTAACATTTCTAGAACTCTGGCAGTAACATCAGCCGTATTAGGATCGATCATTGCTTTTAGATCGGCATAGGGCAAAGAATTAAGCCAGTTTTGATCGTTATCGATGTCAAAAGCTCCCCAACCACCAGCTTTACACTGCATAGTAGCCATCCAATTAACTGCCCGTTTCATCACACCTTTTTTAATATTTTCATCGGGCATTTTAATTAACTCTAAAGCCATCACCACCACTGCGGAATCGTCTAAATCGGGATACCAGCGATTGTCAAATTCAAAAGCCCAACCGCCAGGGGTTCCGATTTTATTTTTAATCGCCCAATCGCCATAATCAAGAATTTGTTGATCGATTAACCATTGTCCCGCTTTAATTATAGCTGGATGAGCAGGATTTAGCCCGGATTCAATTAGCGATCGAATTACCCAAGCCGTATCCCAAACCGGCGACACACAGGGCTGTACACAATAGGTATTATCTGTCTCAATGGCAAAATTATCCACGGCTTTTAAACCGCGGGCAACAATCGGATCGTCAACATCATAACCTAGGGCTTTTAAAGCTAATAGGGAATTTAACATCGCCGGGATAATTCCCCCCCAATCGCCTGTGTCTTCCTGTCGTTCAATTACCCATTTTTCCGCCGCTTGCAGACTTTCTTGACGGAAGGGAACTAAATCAGTTTTTTCTGTCCATTTAAACAGTCCATCTAACCAGAGAAAAACATCTGACCAATTGTTATTTTTTGGTAACTCATACTTGACATTATTCACCCCTTCTGTATAGAGTTCATCGAGATTAAAACCCATTTTATACACGGGTTTTTTGTCGAAAACAATTAACAAAGGAACCGTACTTCCCCGCGCCCAACTGGACATTTCATAGATAGTAAAAGGGAAATTTTCCGGCAGCAGCATGATCCAAGCGGGGATAGAGGGAACCCCCTGCCAATCATAACAACCAATCAAAGCGAGGTGCATTTTGGTGAAAATGCGGGTTTTACTGATGCCACCTTTAGCTAAGATAAATTCTCTGGCTTTTTCTAAAGCAGGATCATTAACGGGAATTCCCAATAGTCGCAGCCCCATGTAGGCTTCCACAGTGGTGCTGAGATCGCCACCATCCCCATAAAATAACTCCCAAGCGCCGTTAGGACACTGTTGCTGACGCAGATAGGTGGCTGCTTTGTCTAGGGGGCGATTTTTGTCAGTTTTCCAGATTTTGTGCAGTAAAATTGCTTCTGAGGTGATGGTGACATTAGATTCTAATTCTGCCCACCAGTAACCTTCAGAGTATTGGGTAGAAAGTAAATAATTTTGAGAAAGTTCGATCGCTTTCGCTGTTTTAGCGGCTATTTCGGTGATTTTGTCCTGAATCTGCATTTTTTTCCGTTCGACAACCTCTAGGGACCACGAGTGCAAATAATTCATAATTCCCTGAAGACAAAAAGGGTACGAAACTCGCACCCCACCAGATTGATCTTCATTGAACTTACTTTTTCTTTTTGCCTTTAGCGGGCGGATTATCCTTCGCTGCCGGTTCCGGAGCTTTTTCCTCCACTTGCGGGGCTGCTGCTACGGGTTCCGGGGCTTTTTGTCCCATTTGGGCGGCTACTTCGGCGGCGAAATCTGTTTCTTCTTTCTCGATCCCTTCACCTAGTACAAAGCGTTGGAAACGACGCACCTGAATATTTTCTCCCAAAGCGGCGATCGCTTGTTTGAGCAATTCGTCAATACTGATGTTCTGATCGCGGATAAAGGGTTGATCGAGCAGAGAAAGTTCTTTCAAACGTTTTTCAATGCGGCCAGCTACGATTTTTTCTTTGATATTATCGGGTTTATTGGCTAAATCGTCCCGTCCCATCTCAATTTCTTTTTCTTTGGCGGAGATTTCGGCGGGAATATCGGCCACTTTCACATATTCGACGTTAGGACAAGCGGCAATCTGCATCGCCACGTCATTAACCAATTTTTTGAACTCCTCGCGACGGGCAACAAAATCGGTTTCACAGTTCACTTCTACTAAAACACCGATGCGACTGCCGGTGTGGATGTAACTGCCGATCATCCCTTCTGCCGCTACCCGACTAGCTTTTTTCTCGGCGGAAGTAATCCCTTTTTGACGCAACCATTCGATCGCTTTGGTTATATCCCCCGCGTTTTCCGTCAGCGCCCTCTTGCAATCCATCATGCCGGCGCCGGTCTTTTCCCTAAGTTCTTTAACCTGTTGTGCTGTAATTTCCGCCATAAAATTCTTAACCTACTGCTTATAATTGATCATGCCACGAGAGGGGCAGGTTTGACCGATCGATAGGCTCGGAAAGTTTCCCCCCGAACCTAGCTGCGATCAATAGCTAATTTTCCCTAGTTATCGTCGTCTCCACTGGCAAATTCGGCGGCGTATTGGGAATAATCACCTTCTTCCTCGTACTCGGTTTCATTATCGTAGTCTTCCTCGTATTCTTCCACCGCTGCTTGACCACCGCGACGACCTTCGATGATCGCATCGCTAATTTTGCCTAAAATCAGTTTAACTGAGCGAATTGCGTCATCGTTGGCGGGAATCGGCACATCTACTAGGTCAGGATCGCAGTTAGTATCCAAGAGGGAGATGATGGGAATGCCCAATTTTTGGCATTCTTGGATAGCGTTGTATTCCCGACGCTGATCCACTACGACGACTAAATCCGGCAGCCGGCGCATGGTTTTAATGCCACCGAGGTATTTTTCTAGTTTGCCTAATTCCCGACGCAGTACCGATGCTTCTTTTTTCGGTCGTTTATCGAGGGCGCCGCTATTTTCTAATTCTTCTAATTCTTTGAGTCTTTCTACCCGGCCGCGAATGGTTTCCCAGTTGGTTAACATTCCCCCTAACCAGCGTTGGTTAACGAAGTGGCTACCGCTGCGTAAAGCTTCCTGTTTAATGATTGCTGCCGCTTGCCGTTTCGTACCGATGAATAAAAAGCGTTTACCGCGATCGGCTTCTCCTCGGACAAATTCGTAAGCTTCTTCGATTAATTGGGCAGTTTGCACCAAATCAATGATATGAACCCCATTCCGGGCAGTGTAGATGTACTGAGACATTTTCGGGTTCCAACGGCGCGTTTGATGGCCAAAGTGAACACCAGACTCTAGCAATTCTGCAAGAGAGACAACGGGCATATTTTTCTCCTTTTCGGGTTTATCCTCCATCTAGGGCTGGATTTCTAGATTCCTAGAAACACCCGATCGCCTAGATGTGCGATTTTTGACAACTTTTCTAGTCTAACACGAAAGGGCGCAATTGCATACCCGTAAATATTGGGTACTGAGGGCTTCCTACTGCAATTCCTCAAGTTTTTTCAAAACCGCTTCTGCATGGGCTTTTACCTTGACATTTGACCAAATATAGGCAATATTTCCCCGGGGGTCGATCAGGAAAGTGGATCGTTTAATCCCCATATATTCCTTGCCCATAAATTTTTTTAATCCCCAGACTTGATAAATTTCCGCCAGTTGATGATCGGGATCGCTCAATAATTGAATAGTTAAATTGTGTTTTTCAATAAAACGACAGTGGGACTTCTCTGAATCGGGACTAACTCCCAGAATTACCGCATTTAATTGCTGAAATTGCGGTGACAAAGCGGTAAAATCGATCGCTTCTGTGCTGCAGCCCGGAGTGTTATCTTTGGGATAAAAATATAAGACCAACCATTGACCGGCAAAATCTGCTAATTTACTAATTTCGCCTCTTTGGTTTGGGGTGGCAAATTCGGGGGCTTTTTGTCCAACTTCTAGGGTCATTTTTAGGAGTGTAAAGGCAAGAGTAAGAAAGGAGCGAGGGAGAGGGAAAGCAATAGCCAGACTTGATAGTTAAATCTGGGAAGTTCGGGGTTTTCTGACTCGACTAAAGCATCGATTCTCTCTAATAAACGATTATTTAAGGAATGATCATTGAGAGCGACACAGCAACTATCGGAGAAACTTATTTCCGCTACTTGATTAACTTTTTCTGCCACTAAAAGCAGCGATTCAGCTAATAGTAAATAATCCACTTGTCCAGAAGCATACTTATCGGCGCGTAATTCCCGCAAGAAGACCAATTCTGACCATAAATTCTCGCTATTGGGCAGCCAAGAAGACATCGATCGCAACCAACCTAACCAGAAAAACCAGAAAGTGTCATGATATTCTTGGTGAGCTTGTTCGTGGGCTAAAACTGCTTGTAAATGTTCTTGATCTAAGAGATTTAATAATCCTTGCGTCACAATTAATTCCGACTTCCAGAAGCCAACTCTGGCGCTGTAGGGAAAATCCACTGCTAAAACTCTCGCCTTCTGAGCGGTGATTTTTTTGAGGGGATAACTGCTAAAATCCCGATGGGTTTGCCAAGTTTGATAGGAGAGTTTTATCAAACAAAATATAGCAAAAACTAGCCAAATTATAGCACTAAAGTAACTAATTAAACTGGAGTTATAACCCAACATTTGCCCGCGATAGCCCATACAAACCACCGATATAACTGTCATTAACAGCAGCAAAGGAGGAAAGAGAAAGAAAAATAGCGTTATCTGCCAACGACGCTGATAGCTAGGCAGAAACCAACGTAAACCAATGGCGATAGTTAATGCTAGTAATAACATTAAACTGTGCATTAGCGTTCTCTCCGTTGTTGACGTAGGGTATCTAAACGAGAGGCGATCGCTTTTAATTGTTCGACACTAGCAGTATCGAGACTATCGGCAAAAGAAGCCACCACATCCGCATTACCAATAGCCAAAAAACGATGTAATTGTTCGTAGGCTTTAATTGCCTGTGCTTGTTCCTTAGAAACCATCGGTTTCCAGTAGAAAATCCGACCCTGTTTATAACAACTTAACCAGCCTTTATTAGTTAAACGACGCAGTACCGTAGTCACAGAAGTATAGGCCAGATCCCGTTCTGGATCCGCTAAAATGCGATCGTGGACATCCTTAACGCTAACGGGTTCCAATTCCCAGACAATATTGAGAATTTCCGCTTCTAGGGGGCCCAGGGATAACTGTTTTGGTTGATAGGTCGGCAATTGAGCCATAGTCACACAGAAATGAAGATTACTTTCCTGATCATAGCGGCGGATATCGATCGCCTGATAAAATAGCAACGATCCTTTATATTGTCTTTATGTCCACCGAAACTAATTTAACCACAACTACGGGCGCTGATGCCATTGATGTGGCGATCGCTAATGGCATTGATTTTGATGGTTCCCCAATTCCCCCGGCAAAATTGGAACTTTATCACCGGGTAATGGGTTTGGAAGCAGGACGACAAAGAAGCGGGGTTTCTAACACGATGAGATCGCGAATTGTCCGCATCGGGGCCAAACATATCCCCCAAGAGGAGTTAAATCAGCTGTTGTTAGCCGCCGATTTTGCCCCTCTCAAGGAGAAAGAAATCGCTTTTTACCTATAATGTCGGCTTTTCATCTCTCGGTTTCACCTCGGAGATGAAAAGTTCCGCCAGCATAGAACAGCGAAGCACGACTAAGAATAACTCTAATCTATAGTTGCCAATTTAACTTTAGTATGCTAGAGTAGTTTGCGTGGTAGGTCGATAACGCAAAATGTTTGTTTTAGAGTACAAGCTTAGAGGAAAACCATCTCAATATCAAGCCATTGATGAGGCTATTCGGACAGTCCAGTTTGTTCGGAATAAATGTCTTAGATATTGGGCAGACAATAAAGGTGTAGGACAAAAAGATATTTATCGATACACAACTCAATTAAGAGATGAATATCCTTTTGTCAAAGACCTTAACTCTACAGCTTGTCAACAGGCTTGCGAACGGACTTGGACTGCTATTCTTAGGTTCTATAATAACTCTAAGAACAAAATTGCTGGTAAGAAAGGATATCCTAAATACTCTAAACGTACTCATTCTGTTGAGTTTAAAAAGTCAGGTTGGAAACTTAATCGAAATTCCAAGAGAATAACTTTCACTGATGGAAAAAACCTTGGGGAGTTAAAACTAATTGGTAGTCGAGACTTGTTGGATTTTCAAGAATGGCAAATTCAACGGATAAGAATAGTTAAAAGGGCTGATGGATATTATTGCCAGTTAATGCTAAAACTCGATGCTAGAGATATAACCCCACAATTAGAATCGACGGGTCATTGCCTAGGATTAGATCTGGGGTTAAAATATCTTTATGCTGACAGCAACGGGAATACAGTAGAGCCTCCTAAGTATTATCGAAAAGCCGAAAAGCGTCTTAATAAACTGAATAGAAGAAAGTCGAAAAAGTTTAAGAGAGGACAAAAGCAGTCTAATAACTACAAAAAAGCTAGTCAAAAATACGCCAAGGGACACTTAAAAGTAAGTAGGCAACGAGAAGAGTTTGCTAAAAAATTGGCACTCCGTTTAATTCAGTCAAACGACTTGATAGCCTACGAGGATTTAAAAGTCAAGAACCTTGTGCGTAATCGAAAACTAGCCAAGAGTATCAATGATGCTGGTTGGTCACAATTGAGAAAATGGATTGAGTATTTTGGTATTAAATACGGCCGATTAACTATTGCAGTTAATCCAGCCTATACTAGCCAAGAATGCTTTAATTGTGGTCGGTTAATCCAAAAGTCTCTATCAGTTAGAACTCATGTTTGTTTGTGTGGGTATATAGAAGATAGGGACAAGATGGCGGCATTAAATATACTCAAAAAAGCTACGATAGGGCATATCGGAAGCTGGTCGTTAGACCTAAACGCTTGGGGAGATTTAAGCTCTATTTTGGTTGGTAGAAATACCTGCTAAGACAACTTGAGTCAGTGAACCAAGAATCCCTCGC
>NZ_JASJFE010000334.1:0-5732 GCF_030067735.1 Microcystis sp. M53598_WE2
AGGACACAAAGATTGAGCGCTTCTATAGTAAGTTAAAGAGGGCCTGGAAACTGGCGCATACATATAGTTAAAAGTTTGTCAAGTATTTCTTAACCCAATTTAACATTATCCCTGTTCAAAATGTAATCACACTGCGGATAGAATCCCCTTGGCGCATCAGGTCAAAGGCCTCGTTAATCCTTGCCAGAGGTAGAACGTGGGTGATTAAATCATCAATGTTAATCTTGCCGTCCATGTACCAATCGACTATTTTTGGTACATCTGTACGGCCTCTCGCCCCACCAAAAGCCGTACCTTTCCAGACCCGTCCGGTGACTAATTGAAAAGGACGGGTACTAATTTCTTGGCCGGCCCCGGCTACACCGATAATAGTGGCAACACCCCAACCTTTATGGCAACATTCCAAAGCTTGACGCATAATCTGGACATTGCCGATACACTCAAAACTATAATCGGCCCCACCCTTAGTTAAATCCACCAGATAGGCCACTAAATCCCCCTCGATTTCTTGGGGATTAACAAAATGAGTCATCCCGAATTTGGTGGCTAAAGCTTGTTTCTGGGGATTGATATCGACCCCGACAATCATATCGGCTCCCACCAAACGGGCCCCTTGAATAACGTTTAAACCGATACCTCCCAGACCAAAAACCACCACTTTTGCCCCCGGTTCCACTTTAGCGGTATTAATCACCGCACCGATACCTGTAGTGACTCCGCAGCCGATATAACAGACTTTTTCAAAGGGAGCATCCGGGCGAATCTTGGCTAGGGAAATCTCCGGCAGTACGGTATAGTTAGCAAAAGTCGAGGTTCCCATGTAGTGATAAAGAGGCTGACCATCGAGGGAAAAACGACTGGTTCCATCCGGCATTACTCCCCGACCTTGGGTAAGACGAATCGCTTGACAGAGATTGGTTTTAAAGCTGAGACAGTATTCGCACTGACGACATTCGGGAATGTATAGGGGAATAACATGATCCCCCACTTTTAGGCTAGTGACACCTTTTCCCACTTCTACCACGATTCCGGCCCCTTCATGGCCTAAAATTGAGGGAAATAAGCCTTCAGGATCGGCCCCAGAGAGAGTATAGGCATCGGTGTGACAAACTCCCGTGGCTTTGATTTCTACTAACACTTCCCCCGCTTGCGGTGCGGCTAATTTTACCGTTTCAATAGTTAGGGGTTTTCCTGCTTCTAGGGCAACTGCCGCTCGAACATCCATAGGCTCAAAGCAATAGGTTTTTTCCAGTATAATACCGTTAAACTGCTGAAGAGTTGTAATAGAACAATTCTAAACTTATCTCTATGTTAGTCCTCACCATCCGCGAAGAAGGAATTAACGATGGTGGCTTTACTGCTAGTCTCAATTTTGATAGCGGTAACAGCTACCCAATTACGGTTACTGACCCCTTTACTAACCAAGAAGAAAAAGACCTAGAATGGTACTTTGAGGAATGGTTAGTATTTCCCACCCTAGACACGGATAAGGCGCAAAAAGCCGCCAACAGTGTCCAAAACTATGGCGAAAACCTATTTAAACAGGTTTTCCAGAGTAATTTAAATGCTTATGGGGAATATCGAGACTTGCGAAAGCAGTTAAGTCAACTGCAAATTATCATCGAAAGTCAGTCGCCAGAATTTCAAGCTTTACATTGGGAAGCGCTGAAAGATCCTGATTTACCGCGTCCTTTTTCTATAGATTGTATCATCTCCCGCCAGCGTCGAGGGGCTACAGTTGTCCCGGTGCAAATGGCCACTTATCCTACTATCAATCTTCTGGTGGTGATTGCGCGTCCTAATGAGGAATCTGATGTTAACTATCGCACGATTTCCCGTCCTTTAGTAGAACTGGTAAATAGTAGTGAAATACCGGTAAAAATTGATATTTTGCGTCCCGGAACTTATGAATCACTAACCAGACATCTGGATGAGAAGGGAGAAGGATACTATCATGTTATTCATTTCGATGTTCATGGCGGATTGATGGAATATGAACAGTACCAAAGACAGGTTCACGGGGATTCTTGGCGCTATCAAAGGGGATGGGGACTGGAGGATTTAGCAGAATATGAGGGAGTAAAAGCTTTTCTGTTTCTGGAAGGAGAAGAAAAAGGTCAAGCGACTCCGGTAGAAGCGACGGAATTAGCGAATTTACTCACTGGGAAAAATATCCCTATTTGTATTCTCAATGCTTGTCAGTCAGCAAAGCAAATTTCCCAGGAATCAGAAGACTATCGGGAAACCAGTTTAGGGAGTCGTTTGATGACTGCGGGAATGCAAGCAGTGGTGGCGATGGGATATTCGGTGACGGTTTCTGCAGCTAAGTTGATGATGAAACCAATTTATCAGCAATTATTGAACGGAAAAGACCTAACGGAAGCGATGCGAAAGGGACGGTTAGAGTTATTCAATAATAAGCAACGCCGCGCCTATTATAATACGATAATAGATTTAGAAGATTGGTTATTACCGGTGATTTATTGTCGCGGTAAAATTAATCTCAATTTGCGTCCATTTACTCCAGAAGAGGAGGAAAAATACTGGGAACATATCGGCAATCAATATGTCTTTCCTTTACCAGAATACGGCTTTGTCGGCAGGGATTTAGAAATTCTCAAGATGGAAAAGGCGCTGCTGAAACATAATATCCTTTTACTCAAAGGAATGGGAGGGACAGGAAAAACTACCTTACTCAATTATCTACGAGAATGGTGGCAGAAAACCAACTGGGCGACCCATATTTTCTATTTTGGTTATGATAGAAAAGCTTGGACGTTAGAACAGATTGTCCATGAAATCGGTCAGGGAATTTATAATCGTTTTGAACAGGCGAGTTTCCAAGCGATGAACCTGAAAGCGCGAGTAAGGAAACTAGAGCAAAAACTCCGCAGTGAGGCGTATATTCTCATTTTAGATAATCTGGAGTCGGTGACGGGACAACCGTTAGCAATTCAGAATACTTTACCGGAGAATGAGAGGGAAGCAATCGCCGATTTTCTCAAGAATTTGGTCGGGGGAAAGACGAAGGTGATTTTGGGTTCTCGCAGTGAGGAAACTTGGCTGCAACGCAGGACTTTTAAGGAGAATATCTATCAGTTACAAGGATTAGACCAAGAGTCGAGAACTGAATTAGCGGAGAGAATTTTAGAACGTCAGGCGAAGAGTCGGAAAAATGCGATTAAAAAGGATGATTATTTTAAGCGCTTGATGAAGTTGTTGGCGGGATATCCGTTGGCGATGGAAGTGGTATTAGCGAATCTGAAGCGACAGTCACCGGAGGAGATTTGGCAAGGGTTACAGTTGGCGGAGTTAGTTAATGTGGGGGATGAGGATAAGACTAATAATATCATCAAATGTGTGGAATATTCCCACAGTAATTTGTCGGAGGAGGCGCAGAAGTTGTTACTCTGTTTAGCGCCTTTTAGTGGGTTTATTTTCAGGGGTGTTATTCGTCAATATAGCCAACAACTACAGCAATTAGAACCTTTACAAGGCTATCAGTTTGACCAATTTGATGCAGCGATAGAAGAAGCGATTCATTGGGGTTTGCTTTCGCCGATGAGTGAAGAATTGCCGTATTTATTGACTATTCAACCCATTTTTCCCTACTTCCTGAAGACGAAGTTAAAGGAATTAGCACCAGAGACACAAGCAGCAATTTGGGAGGGTTTTAAGAATCATTACCGAGACTTGGCAGGTTATTATGATACCTTACTAGATTCCAAAAATCCGCAGGAGAAGCAGTTAGGGATATTGTTCTGTCGCTGGGAGTATGAAAATCTGTTCAATGCGTTGCAGATTTGTTTGGAGAAGCAGGAAAGTTTTGGATTTTTTACTTGCTTAGATAATTACTATGAAGTCACTTCTGATTCAGTAACTAGAGCAAAATTTATGGAGAGTTTGTGCCAATCGATAGAAAAATATCCTCCTGAATTTTCGCAAACTGAGTTTGGTTATGAAATGGGATTTGCATTTCATAGGTATGGAAGTGGACTGCTAGACATAAAACAATATAACTTAGCCAAGAATTACTATGAAAAAGCTTTGCAAGCATATCAATCACTAAGTCAAATAGAAGAAAGGACAAAACAATCTTACCTATCTACAACCCTGCACCAGTTGGGAAGGGTAGCGCAAGAATTGAGGGAATGGGAGCAAGCCCGAAGCTACTACCAGCAAGCTATTGAAATCTTCATTGAATATGGAGATCGCTTTTCTCAAGCCAGCACCCTGCACAATTTGGGATCAGTAGCGCAAGAATTGAGGGAATGGGAGCAAGCCCGAAGCTACTACCAGCAAGCTATTGAGATCTACATTGAATATGGGGATCGCTATGAGCAAGCCGGAACCCTGCACTGTTTGGGAATCGTAGCGGGAGAATTGAGGGAATGGGAGCAAGCCCGAAGCTACTACCAGCAAGCTATTGAAATCAAGATTGAATATGGGGATCGCTATGAGCAAGCCGGAACCCTGCACCAGTTGGGAAGGGTAGCGGAAGAATTGAGGGAATGGGAGCAAGCCCGAAGCTACTACCAGCAAGCTATTGAGATCTTCATTGAATATGGCGATCGCTACGGGCAAGCCAACCCCCTGCACGAGTTGGGAATGGTAGCGGAAGGAGTTGGGGAATTGAGCCAAGCCAAAAGTTATTACCTGCAAGCCTTACAAATTTGGGCAGAATTTAACGATAATTACAGCGTACAAACCTTTTCTTTGCCTCGTCTTGTTGCTCTTTATCAGCAAACGCAAGATGAGGGGATTCTTGTCGGTATTGCTTCTGTTTTCGGGGTTGGGGTTGAGGAGGTGCGGGGTTTGGTCTAACTCCCCCCTAATACTAAATCTGGCTTTAAAAAGAGAGGGTGATGGGGTGATGGGGGGGTGATGGGGTGATGATCCTCCCTCACTCCCTCACGAACCTGGCTTGTTGTTGCGCTTCAGCGCTAACTATTTCGGGCTTGCTGAAAAAGTAAGGGCGAAGCATTCGGATAGGAAATCTACGGTTTCAGCGATAGGTTATCGCCCGAATGCTTCGCCCCTACAATGTTGTGATCTACGGATGAGGTGTAATAGCGAGAATGGTGATTTCCCCCGAATGAGGTCCATAGCACCAGAAAATTCGATAGGCTCCCGGTGTATTCTGTTGGGCGTAGGCTTCAAAAACCTTCTGTGTTGAATCATAAGGGTTGTCGAGGGAATTAAATTCGTGGGTTTTTAGTCCTGGATGTCTTGGGTTTGTACTGAGGAGCTTGAGGGCTTTTGTTACCTGTTTGTAGAGACCCTCTTGTTTCGATGCTTTTGTCCTACCTTGAGCCAGGCGAGTCTTTTGAGCCTGTTCCGCTTCTGCTCGCAATTCAGATAGAGTATTTCGAGCTTCCTGTGTCTGTCGTAAAGAGAAATTCAATTACTCCTCGACTTCTTCAGGAATAGATTCAGCAAACTCAAGCATAGCGTCTAAATCGACGGGTTCTTCAGCTAAATTTCCCGTGCTGGCTTCCGCGAGCCCCCGTTTGAGCGACTCGCGGACACTAGGATTCTGAAAAGCCCATAGTTCTCCCTCTGGAATCGCCACCATGGGAACCAAAAGAAGTTCCCCGCTTGCATTCATCAGTATTCGATAGTGACGGTTGCTACATTCAGTCCCAAGGCTAATCCGTCCCCAAGCATCAGCCTGAATATCTTCTTTAATGAGCGAAAAATTCTGATACTCCATCACGTCTCCTCCTCTCTTC
>NZ_JASJFE010000725.1:0-1048 GCF_030067735.1 Microcystis sp. M53598_WE2
CATAATAATTACCTGAGAATTTTTCAAACCTTGATCGAGATAATTAACCATAATAAAACTAGGTTTAATTTAGGCATTATCATCAGCAAATGCGATCTAGTTGTCTCTGACCAAAAAAGCTGGCAAAACCTACAATTAAAAGTCAAAGAATTAGAGCAAAAACTGCGAGAGCAAAAAGTTAATCACCGTTTTTTTTACTCAACAGTTTTAATTGATTCCCAGCAAGGCACACTGCAAGCAAATCAAGCTTTAGACTCCCTATCTTGGTTATTGTCTCAAATCGATCAACAACTGGTAAACTTTTCCTAAATGACTAGCACTATATCCGATCCATTTGCAGCAAGATTAGTAAAAAAATCTCTCAAAAATCTGCTGACTGCCTTATAACAGTCATCTTAATGGTGAGGTGTGAAGTTTTCGTTTTGGGGAGTCGGCACCAAATTAGGTGACAGTTCATCTTGAGGAGAAATGCCGTCAAATATCTCCCCAAAAACTAGAAACAAGACACAATTGTGTGAAAATTATTTATAATAGCCCACAAAAGTGCTTAAAGGTTACAGATCATGTCCTTGCTCGTTGAACAACTGATTTATAGCAGTTTCTCACAACTGGGATTTAAATATATCGCTAGTGTCAATGTCCCCCTAGGGATTCAACAGTTTTTTTATCAACATATAGTCTCTCAGTTATGGGACACCTATAATCCTCCAGACAGGAAATTTAAAGGAGTCTATATCTATCAAATTGACTCCCATAACACCCTCTTTGGTTGGTTAATTAACGATGGTAAGGATGAATTTGGTCGTGGGGACATCCCCTACTTTCATTGTTATTATTTACAGGAACTACTCGACTCGAAAAAACTGGTTAAAATTCTTGCCTGTCTAGAGGCAGGTCCCCTAAAACGTATTTCCAGAGATGAGGCTAAAATCTCCCTTGATCCCGTAATTTTAGACGACAATTATCAGGCAAATGCCTTTGAATTAGGAATTAAACTTTCTAAAGATATTCGTCTGTTTAGCCACCGACAACTGCGGGAAGAAAAACC
>NZ_JASJFE010000892.1:0-1011 GCF_030067735.1 Microcystis sp. M53598_WE2
ACCGGGTTAGCTCGCCATTTTCCTCAATTGTTACCCGAAGCCTTAGAAGTTGCCAGAGGGATTGGGGATGAAAAAGACCGTGCAAGGGCATTGACCGGGTTAGCTCGCCATTTTCCTCAATTGTTACCCGAAGCCTTAGAAGTTGCCAGAGGGATTGGATCTGAATACCACCGTGCAGACGTATTAAAAGCATTAACCGCCACCTTAACCCCTGCTAATGTTGACTTATCTTTCTGGCAAGATGTCCTTCAGGCTTTGGGTACTCTCACTCGTTCTAATTTCCTCGAAACTATTCCCAACTTAGCGCCTTTAATCCTTCATTTTGGGGGGGAGGTCGCTTTAAGAGAAGTGTATCAAAGTATTAGGGATGTTAGTCGCTGGTGGCGGTGATTCTCCTGTCAATAATTGCTATAATAGCTAAAATGGTCATAATGGCTAGTTTCTATAAAGGTTAGTTATGAAAACATTAGGAGCCTCAGAAGCAAAAAATCGCTTTGGCGAACTGTTAGACTTGGCTCGAAGAGAACCAGTAAAGATAGCAAAAAAGGGACGTAATGTTGCAGTCGTGCTGTCAATCGAGGAATTTGAGAGATTTTCCGAGTTAGAAAATCAACTTTTGGCTTTACAGGCAGAAAAAGCTCATCAAGAAGGTTTTATCGGAACAACAGAAAGTGAGGCTTTACTGTCAGAAATTTTAAATGCTTAAGATTAACCTATCTCGACAGGCAACTAAACGCTTAAAAAAACTGCCAGATAAACACGCCAAACAAGTAGCCACAAAAATAACCGAACTGAGAACAAATCCCTATCCCCAAGATTCTCTAAAGTTAAAAGGATACTCTTATCATAGAGCCGATATTGGTGAATATCGAATCGTTTATCGTGTTGAGGAGCAAACACTAGAAATCTTGCTGATTGACAAACGAAACGATGATGAAATTTATAAACAACTAAAGAGAACAATATAGAGAATATTAATTATCAACCATCAATTAATTAGCGATATTATTC
>NZ_JASJFE010000705.1:0-2451 GCF_030067735.1 Microcystis sp. M53598_WE2
AGGAAGAAAAAAGCAAGACAGAAAGAAGCCGGTAAAATAAGCAATACACCAAGGATGGGGATAACACCACTGACTAGCCCCAGAGACAGCGTTATCGGCAAGATTATTGCCGCTCCCAACAAAAAGATCAAAACCTGCATCCACCACAAGCGCCACATTTTCGGCTTAACTTTTTTTTCCGCTTGTCCGGAAGTTTCCGGCTGATAAATAATGTCTTGAAAAGCTAATCGTGAGATAACCGCACTATTAAAAAGAGACTTAGCGGCCGAGAAAATTTGTACTGGGAAAAGAAATAAACGTAAACCGATATCGCTGCCTTGTTCGGGGGTAATTGTTTGATAAAGTAATTGACTGAGAATTAATTGCAAAATTAAGGGAAGAAGCGACCACAAACAGGCGCGGACAGCAAAGAATACATAAGTTTGGAAGCGATCACGATAAAGACGGAAGGCAGTATTAATCGTATTGCCAATATTCAAAGGCTCGATGGAATTGTTAGTCACGGTGGGACTCCTTACAGAATGCCACCACCATAGTAGGTTAGGTAACTAATAACAGCTAAAAAACTTCCAATTTAATCAATATTTTCAGCAAAGACAACAATTTTGCTAAAGTGGTAGAAATTGGCCAACGATTCAATTCCCCAGTGGAGAAAGTGCGATCGCATTGATGGTCTTAACTCCCTTGGGATTCAGTTCGCGCATGGTAGTAACCGGAGATGTCACCCAAACCGATTTACCGCAACAACAAGAATCGGGGTTAATTGCCGCTCAAAAAATCCTAAAATCAGTAGAAGGGATCGCTTTTTCTTACCTATCGCGGGCCGATGTGGTACGTCATCCCTTAGTACAAAAAATCGTCTCAACCTAGGAACAGCACGAAAAATAACAGATTATGGATATTAAACATGGTTTCGTCGATGCGGTGGGTAATACTCCCCTAATTCGTCTCAATAGTTTTAGCGAGGAAACCGGCTGCGAGATTCTCGGTAAGGCCGAATTTCTTAACCCCGGTGGTTCGGTCAAGGATCGGGCCGCTTTATATATTATTCAAGAAGCGGAAAAAGCCGGTACTCTCCAACCGGGGGGAACCGTTGTCGAAGGAACCGCCGGCAATACTGGCATCGGTTTGGCCCATATCTGCAATGCTAAAGGTTATAAATGCCTGATTATCATTCCCGATACCCAATCCCAAGAGAAAATCGACCTATTGAGAACCCTTGGCGCAGAAGTGCGTACTGTTCCCGCCGTTCCCTACCGAGATGCCAATAATTACGTTAAATTATCGGGGAGATTGGCCAGTGAGATGGAAAATGCTATCTGGGCCAATCAATTCGATAATCTGGCTAATCGTCGCGCTCACTACGAAACCACCGGCCGGGAAATCTGGGAACAAACCGACGGTAAAATTGACGCTTGGGTGGCTGCCACGGGAACCGGGGGAACCTACGCGGGGGTGGCGATGTTTTTAAAAGACCAAAATCCCCAGGTGCGTTGCCTGGTGGCGGATCCGATGGGTAGCGGTTTATATAGTTATGTGAAAACCGGGACAATTACCCTGGAAGGTAGTTCAATTACCGAAGGGATTGGTAATAGTCGTATTACGGCTAATATGGAAGGCGCACCCATAGATGATGCCATTCAAATTGATGATCCCACTGCCATCAAAGTTGTTTATCAACTATTACAAAAAGATGGTTTATTTATGGGGGGTTCTGTGGGTATTAATGTCGGTGCTGCCGTGGCTTTGGCTAAACAAATGGGACCGGGACACACCATAGTTACTGTTCTTTGTGATGGTGGGTCCCGTTATCAATCTCGTTTATATAATCCTCAATGGTTGGCTGAGAAAGGATTGGCTTAATCAGGAATTATCGGCTCATAAATTAGTGGAGATCATGGTAGCGGTAGGGCAACAATTAGAGAAGGCAGCAGGGGAAAATGAGGCGCTTCGGTTGGGCAAACACTTAAGATAAGATAGACAACAATGCTGATAACTATCATTATTAGGAGAATCATTAGATGTCAGTTACTATTGAACAAGACCTCAAAGAAATTTTAGGTTCAATTAATCAGAAGTTAGATAATCTGCAAAAAGATGTTATGGATATTAAAATAGTACAGGCGAGATTAGAGGAAAAAGTCGATAGTTTAGAAAAAGATATTGAAGGAGTAAAAGAAGATACAAAAGAATTAAAAGGCTCTCAGAAAGCCCAGATTTGGACGTTAATCGGCATCTTGGGAACAGCTTTAATAGGAACAGTTATTCGCTATATTATTCTCCCTTTTCCTCAATCATAATTAGGGTTTGCGGCAAAAAGTTTTTCCTGGGGGCAGGGTGTGGGGTGTGGGGTGTAGGGTTTTACCCATTTTCAGGGGGTCAATTACCTAATTTTCAGGGAAAAAGTGCATTAATTTCCCCCCCGATTCCTCCAATGGCTGGCACTTTTTG
>NZ_JASJFE010000972.1:0-2060 GCF_030067735.1 Microcystis sp. M53598_WE2
ATAAGGGGGGTGCCGATAGGCGGGGGGATCCCCCCTTAATCCCCCCTTGATAAGGGGGGTGTCTGACAACTTTTAACACCTACCTACTTAAGTAGCTAATATCTATGAATAGGAATCATCAATTATTAATCAATCTCGCTTTTCTCGGTACTAAATATACTGGATTGACTACCTATACTAAAAATCTAATTCCCCAATTAGATAACTTAAATCCTACCCTAATCACTTCTAATAGTTACCCAGATTTTAACACCTATCCTGTCTCGGCAAACCTCACCCAAGAGCAGGGAACCAAAGGCAATATTAGGCGCTTAATTTGGACAGAAACCCAACTCTATCAAACCTATCAACAATTAAAGTCTTCCCTGCTATTTACCCCCATTCCCGAAGCACCTATTTATCGAAATTGCCGCTATATTGTCACAGTTCATGATTTAATTCCCCTGCGATTCCCGAAATTTTCTCCCCTAACTTTTTATAATAAATACTATTTACCCCAAGTCCTAAAAAAAGCCACACATATTATCGCTGTTTCCCAAGCAACTGCCGCCGATATTAATAAGTTTTTTAACATACCTCTTGACAAAATAACCGTGATTCTTTCTGGTTATGATTCTGATAATTTTCGTCCTCTAAATCTGGCGACTCGTCCCTATTTTCTCTATCTTGGTCGTTATGATCCTCATAAAAATCTCGCTCGTTTAATTACTGCTTTTTCCCAAATTGATCCCGAATATCAATTATTAATTGTCGGTCAATTTGACTCCCGTTTTACCCCGGCTCTACAGCAACAGGTAGAAGCATTATCAATCTCTCAACGAGTGCAATTTTTAAACTATGTTTCCTATGAAGAATTGCCGCAACTTTTAAACCAAGCAACTGCTTTAGTTTATCCCTCCCTTTGGGAAGGTTTCGGATTACCTGTACTAGAAGCGATCGCCTGTGGAACTCCTGTGATTACTTCTAATCTTTCCTCTCTCCCGGAAGTCACAGGAGATGCGGCAATTTTAATTAATCCCTATAGTATTGATGAGATGAGAGAGGCAATGCAGCAAATCGCTACTGATGAACAATTACGTCTTAAATTAAAATCCCTGAGTCGCCGACGCGCCGAACTTTTTAGTTGGGAAAAAACGGGACAAGAAACTGCAACAATTCTGGAAAGTTTTCTCTAAAAATGGTGACAAAAAAACTTATCAATCATTGTAGGATGGGTTAGACGGCACTAAGCATTAAAACCCAAGTATATGAGAGCAAAAACCTGTACTCTCCTGGGGAGATTGAGTGTTACTTCCTATATATTATTGTGCCATTCTTCGGGAATTTGAGCGACTTTTTCTTGGCCAGTGGGCTGATGAATAGGTTTTCCTAAAGGACGAATTTTGAGATTTCCTTGCAAATAAGCGGCGATTCTTTCTTGGGCAATTTTCACATATTCTGCTTCTTTTTCACTCCCCATCACTCGACGATTGTGCATAATACTAGCAATCAGAGAAGTTCCAACCCCAGCAAAAGGATCGAAAACCCAATCCCCCTCATTTGTCAAGGCTAAAACACATCTTTCTACTAATTCGATTGGATATTGACAAGGATGGATAGTTTTCTCTGGATGATTAGATTTAACGTTAGGAATATCCCATAGTAACTCATCCCATTCTTGTGCTAAAAACTCCCAAACATCGCTGGGATTTTTCCCTAAAGGATTACCAGAGGGTTTACCGATATTTTTACCTTTAAAATGGCGCTTACCAGGGTATTTAGCGGGGATTCTCACCGGATCAAGATTAAAGATATATTTATCGGTTTTTGTCAACCATAAAATAGTTTCATACCTGCCAGAAAATCTTTTAGAGGTATGTAATCCATGACCAAAATGCCAGACAATTCTATTTCTTAAAAAGAAACCCATTTGTTTAAATAGCTGATAATAAAAAATATCTAAAGGATAAACTTCTCCCTCTTGAACGAAATTTCCCACCTGCCAGCAAATACTGCCATTATCTTGCAAGATTCTAGGGAATTCTCGCAGAATTTTAGTTTGGGTTTCCAGATAAGTATCC
>NZ_JASJFE010000135.1:0-4157 GCF_030067735.1 Microcystis sp. M53598_WE2
CAACTTTAATTGCCGCTCTAGAATTAGGTTATCAGACTATTGGTATTGAAATTGAAGATCAGTATATTGATATCATTCAACAACGTTTGGGGGAATATTTTGGCAAGATCGGACAGGAATTTGAGGTATTTGATTAGTCAATCAAAAAGTTAACAATAACAACCGCTACGGTAGAAAATCGGCTCGACAATAAATCCCTCGGAGAATTAAGGAGAGTTAGTCAAGCTTTCGAGCAGAACATCATTCTTAATAACTCTTATCTTAAAATACACACAGGCAAAACACTTCTGGGAAAATTACCCATCTCCCCTAAAAACAAGCTATCCTAAAGATTGCCATCCCGTTGCGATTCTATCCGTGCCTTACTATTCCCAATATCCCGACGCTTTTACTCCCAGTTATCTGAGCGAACTACAAGGACAGATTCTCGCTTGTCCCCACTTCACAGTTAACAATTTAAATCGAGATTTCGTTAAAACCAAAGGCTTTTCTATCGCTTTTCGACGCACACAAATCAGCGAAGTCGCACGAATGTTTCCCTATTTTAAACCCTATCTTGATCGCAGTTTACAAGCTGACTGCAACGCTTTTTATCTTAATCCCTTACTCCTACAAACCGGTTCACGCGTCGATCCCCATATCGATCGCTCCCTGCGCTCCTATTGTAAAACTATCGATCCTCCGCTCCTAGTTAGCGTCCTTTATGTGCAGGTTCCTAAAGATATTCAAGGGGGGGAACTGGTACTAGCAACAGGCAATCGTTCCGTGGCCCAGATTCGTCCTTGTACTAACACCTTGATCCTCTTTCAAGGAGATCTCACCCATTCAGTTAATCCCGTTAGTTGTTCTGGTATTCGTCTGAGTCTTGTCTGCGAACAATATCGGTTAGATGCTGAAGAATTGCGAGAGATTCCCGAAATACAGATAGAATCGCGAACCATGAAACCAGAAAAGAAAAAAAAGAAAGATCGGGTCGTTGCCCTACAATAAAAGGGCATTTTTGTAAAGATATTCTAGATGGTGATGCGCGAACCGATCGTCGAATTAAGGGGAGTAACCAAAGCTTTCGGCAAGAAAGTAATCTTAAATAACGTCGATCTGAAAGTGTACGAAGGGGAAGCGATCGGCGTGATCGGTCCGTCCGGTACGGGAAAATCGACGATTTTGCGCTTAGTCGCCGGATTACTGGCACCCGATCGGGGAGAAGTGTACATCTACGGCACAAAACGGCAGAGAACCGTAGAACAGGGGGAAGATCCCCTCGGTGTTGGTCTAGTTTTCCAACAATCGGCCCTTTTTGACTCCCTCACTGTTGGAGAAAATGTCGGTTTTGCTCTCTATCGCAACTCAAAGCTAAAACGAGCCGAAATCCGGGATTTAGTGGAAGAAAAACTCGATTTAGTGGGAATGTCCGGTTCCTACGACCTCTATCCAGCTGAAATATCCGGAGGGATGCGAAAACGCGTCAGTTTAGCCAGAGCAATTATCAGCGATCCCTCGATCGCCGCCGATCGACCGAACATTCTCCTGTACGATGAACCCACTGCCGGACTGGATCCCGTCGCTTCTACCCGCATCCAGACGGTAATTATGGAACTTCTCAAAGTAAAAAAAGCCTGTGGGGCCCATCTCATTGTCACCCACGTCCACAGCACCATCGAAAATACCACCGATCGCATCGTTTTTCTCTATAAAGGTCAATTTCAATGGGTTGGGCCGACTCAAGAGGCTTATCACTCCGAAATCCCCGTACTCAAGCAATTTTTTACCGGCAGTATCGACGGACCAATTCAGTGATCAGTAAACAGTAAACAGTAATCAGTAATCAGTGAACTGATAACTCGCATCTGATCACTGATCACTGATCGCTGAAATCCTCCGATTTCTCCTGTAAGATACTCTGTAGAGATGAGGAGTAATTATTTATGGAAGCTGGCGGTTCACAACGAGGGATTTCCCCAACTCTCAGGCAAAGTGGTATCGGTTTAATGTTACTGACATCGGGGGGAATATTAATCTGGTTTATCGCCTGGTTAAGTAATTTTAGCTTCGGGGGACGCAGTTATCGCGCCAGCTTCCTTTTTCCTAATGTGGGTGGCATGATGGTGGGAACCCGCGTCGGTTATCGGGGAGTGAGAATCGGACAAGTGACGGCAATTACCCCAGAACCGGAGGGAGTCGCCGTAGAAGTGGAGATTTCGCCAGCAGATCGCCTAATTCCCAGTAATTCTCTCATCGAAGCCATTCAATCTGGTTTAGTGGGTGAAACCACGATCGATATTACTCCCCTGCAAGCTTTACCCGTCGGTGGTGTTAAAGAACCCCCTTTGAGTCCTAACTGCAATGGGGAGGTGATTATCTGTAACGGTTCCCGTTTACAAGGGCAATCGGCGCTAAATGTCAATACCTTGATCAGATCTTTACTGAGAATTTCTAATCTAGTTAGTGATCCCGATATGGTGGCTGGATTTCGTTCCTTCACCCAACGCGCTGCCAATGCCTTGGGGGGACTCGATCGCTTTAGTGGTGAGGCAACCACTGCTTTAAGCGAGGTACGTCGCAGCGGTACTCTAGGTAAAGTTAATTCGGGGATGAGATCCCTAGAATCCTTACCCCAAGTATCCGGTTCCCTCGATCGCCTTTCTAGTGATCTTTCTGGTGTCGGGGGATTGAGTCAGGAAGCGACTACTTTACTGAGAAGTTTACAGGGAAGTGGCGGCCTGAGAAATTTAGACGCTACCCTAGTGGAGGCCCGAAAAACGCTGCTTTTGGTGGGAGAAACTACAGAAGAACTGCGGGTTTTTTTGGCAGCTAATCAAAATCGTTTAATTGCCACTCTCGATAGTATCAAAACTACTAGCGATCGCCTACAAACTACTCTCGCTGCTTTGGATCCGATTCTGACGCAAGTGCAGAAAAGCCAAATTATTGAGAATTTAAACACTATTTCGGCAAATGCTGTTAAATTAAGTGAAAATTTGGGCAACTTTACCGCCTATCTCTCCGATCCTGCCACTGTTGTCACCCTACAGCAACTCCTCGACTCCTCTCGCGCCGCTTTTGCCAATCTTCAGAAAATCACCTCCGATGTGGATGAAATTACCGGTAATCCGCAACTGCGACAGGAAATTATCCGCTTAATTCAGGGTTTAAGTCGTTTGGTTTCTTCTAGCGAACAACTACAGCAGGAATTCGCCCAAGGTCAAGCAATGACAAGAATGGCCGCCCAAATTGCGACAATAGCCCCAAATCCCGCCCCTAATACCCCAGAAAAAGACGCTAAGAAACCTGAATCTGAGTAGCAGAATTTGGGGTTAGGGGTTGGGGAAAAAAGTCTGAGCATTTGTACTAAAATTTTCAAGACCCAGCTAGTGTGCCTAATTTTTTGTCATAGCTAAATGAGGAATTTCTTCACCATGTTGACGATAACTTTCTTTAACGCCTTCCCAAGCTAAAATTAATTGATTGAGTGCTGTTTGGGGGCGATCAGCAAAAGCGGAAACGCTAGGCATTTCTACTAAGTATGCTATCCAATCTCCCTCCTCATCTTGGAAGATATTAATGCTAAAACCGTTAAAATCGTCGGTTGTTGGATTCATTTTCTTCCTCCTGTATTTTTAAAAATTGTTTAACTTGATCAGCTTTCGCCTCACCGTTTTTTGTCGGTACCAACTCAATCTATTTTAGCTTAAAGTTAAAAGAAGGAGATCGCATTTATACATCAGAGATAGAATGCAATTCGCCGCTACAATACCCGCAAATCAATTAGTTTTGCTAATCTTCGAGTTATGACTAAAAACTCCATTTTCACAAGAACGGCCACACCATAGCACAGAAAAGCTTAAAATAAAACTAAATAATACCTTGAATGTCCGGGAATCTTGTCGATGATCTTGACGGCAAACTCCTTGTCCGTCCAGACGTCCTTACAGGTCTGAACTGATGCATAAGCTCCTTGGCCAAGTACTTCATTGGTAAGATGATATAGTTCCTGAAAAATTTAAAAAATTTGTCAATGAATTAAAATTTGGATGGGAGACAGTGACATACACGAAAATCCACGCCTTTGCTCAATACTCTCCTACAAATTTGTCAAACTTCAAACCCAGCCTTTGGAAAATTTTGACTTATACATATGTCAAGTTTTTATTCCCACA